>JBBSOM010000313.1:0-4587 GCA_038259715.1 Longimicrobiales bacterium | reverse complement strand
CGAGACACAATCGCGAGGGGAACGGCGCGGACCAGCGCGGCTTCGAGTACGGCGTGAACTATCAGCCGGATTGGCTGAAGCAAGTCAAGGTGACGCGCGAGCTCGAGACCGGTCGTCAGTCCACCAAGACCCTGTTCCGCAATCCTCTGGATCGGCCCGAGGCCGAGCCCGGGGATCGGGTGCGCACCCGGATCGTGTCGCACGATCAGCGTCTCGACTTCGAGGTGGCCCTCACGGACCCCAGGGCCGCCGTCCGGAGCATCCGCGTCTGCTATGTCCTTCCCGGCTGCGACGGCGTGCGGGAGGAGGAGGTGGAGTTCACGCTGGAATCCGAGCCGCCTTCACGATCCTGACCCGGCCGGGATCGACGGACGGGCTATCTTGAAAGCCATGCGCTTCTCGCTGTTCGATCCGGTCCAGACGGTCGGCCGCGCCACGCTCGCTGCGGTTGCGACGCTCGGCCGTGCGGGGTACCTGGCCGTGGGCGTGGTTCGCTCGCTGCGTAAGGTCGATATCTGGGGCCCTCACCTCATTCCACAGATGGCCCGCATCGGCGTCGACTCGGTGCCGATCGCGCTCTTCATCGCGTCGTTCACGGGCGTCGTCCTTTCGCTCCAGTCGTCCTACACGTTCACGGGAGCGATCCCGCTTTATTTTGTCGGAACCCTGGTCGGCAAGACGATGATCCTGGAACTGGGTCCCGTGCTGACCGGCCTCGCCCTTTCGGGACGCGTGGGCGCCAACATCGCCGCCGAAGTGGGCACGATGCGGGTGACCGAGCAGATCGACGCGCTCGAAACGCTCGCCTACGATCCGAACGCCTATCTGGTCGTCCCGCGTGTGCTCGCGGGCGCGATCATGTTTCCCGTGGTGGTGATCCTGGCCAACCTCGTCGGGATCGCCGCGGGTTGGGTCACCTCTTTATACCTCCTGGACATGTCGTCCCACGAATTCCTCAAAGGGCTCCAGCTCTTCTTCAGGCCGTGGGACGTCTGGTTCAGCGCGATCAAGTCGGTGACGTTCGGTTTGACCGTCACGTCGGTGGGGTGTTTCTTCGGGCTGCGCACGACGGGAGGCGCGGAGGGCGTGGGGCGCTCCACGACGCGCGCCGTGGTGGTGGCCAGTATGATCATCCTGGTCCTCGATGCCTTTCTCGCGGCGACTCTGCTGTGAGCATCGAAGTGCGCGACGTCTACAAGTCCTTCGGACCGAAGGAGGTCCTCAAGGGTTTCACGCTCGAGATCGAAGAGGGGGAGACGGTCGTGATCGTGGGGGCGTCGGGCTCCGGAAAATCGGTCATGCTCAAGCACATTGTGGGCTTGTTGCGGCCGGACCGGGGGGAGGTCTGGGTGGATGGATCTCGCGTCGAGACGTTGCCGCAGGAGGAATTGTTCGAACTTCGTCGCCGCGTCGGGTACGTCTTCCAGTTCGCGGCCCTGTTCGACTCCATGACGATTGCGGAGAACGTGGGTATGGGACTCCACCGCGTTCCGGGCATGACCGAGAAACGGATCCGGGACCGGGTCGCCGAATGTCTGGGTCTCGTGGACCTCGACGGGTACGGAGAGCGGATGCCCGCGGAACTGTCCGGAGGACAGAAGAAGCGCGCGGGGTTGGCGCGCGCGATCGCCACGGAGCCCAAATATCTGCTCTACGACGAGCCGACCACCGGACTGGACCCCATCACCACGGCCATCATCGACAAATTGATCATGCGGATGCGTGAGGAGCTCAAGGTCACCGGGGTGGTCGTCACGCACAACATGGAGAGTGCGTTCAGGATTTCGGATCGGATCGCCATGCTGTACGAGGGCCGGGTCAGGTTCCACGGAACGCCTGAGGAGATCCGCCAGACGGAAGACCCGGTGGTGCGCGGGTTCATCGAGGGGCGACCGGAACTCCTGGAGGGAGCGTCGTGAATCGCGGACGTGAATTGCTCGTCGGCGTGGTGATCATCGCCGGAGTGGCAGCGGCTGTGGTGGGGACGCTCTTCCTCCAGGGCAGCGGCTGGGGAAAGGGCGGCACACCGGTCGAGGTGCTCGTCAACGACGTGGCGCAGCTCGCACCGGGCAACTCCGTGAAGTTCCGCGGGGTGCAGATCGGTCGTGTCGGCGCGATCCAGGTCGAGCCGGACGGCCGCGCGGTGCGCGTCTTCGTCGAGTTGCAGCGCGCGGTCACGATCCCGGACAACGCCGCGGTCCTTCTCGCCCCGGAGTCGTTCTTCGGCGCTTGGCAGGCCGAGATCGTCCCGCGGGACCTGTACCCGGCCTTCTCGTTCTTCGACGTGTCCGGGGCGAAGGCCAGCGTTCCAGGGACCCGCCTCCTCGGTGGGTATACGCTCCCCGAGATGTCCCACCTGACCGCGTCCGCGGAGGAAATCTCAGCCAACCTGGCCGAGCTGTCCGGGCGCCTGGAGATCGCGTTCAACGACCAGACGGCAGCCAAGCTGGCCCAGGCGATCACGGATATCGCCGCGATCAGTCAGCAGGTCCGTGTGCTGGTCACGCAGCAGTCCGATGTCGCCACGAGTCTCACGTCCCGCGCGGACAGCGCGCTTTCCGAGATCGAAGCGGCATCCCGTGCCGCGCGGCGCTCCTTCGAGCGCATCGAGGGCATCGTCGGGGACTCTCAGATGGACAGCATCGTCACCAATGTGCGCCTCGCGACAGCGAGCATCCAGAAAATTTCGGCCGGTCTGTCATCGTCGTCCGGTGACGTGTCGGGCGCGATCCACCGGGCGGACTCCGCGTTCGCGCGCATCGATCGGCTCGCGGCCTCGGTGGAGGCCGGCCACGGCGCAATCGGGCGCCTGATGAATGATTCGACGCTCGCGATACGCACGGAAGCGGTCCTGCAACAACTCGACCTGCTCTTGAAGGATCTGCGCGAGAACCCGCGGCGTTACGTCCGCCTGTCGATCTTTTAGGGCGTCGGGCGATCGATGGCGAAGAGGAACCGGGCCCGGATCGAGAAGAGCGCCGGCGGCGTGGTCATCCGCGAGGTGGATGGCGTTCCTCATGTGCTCGTCATCCGCGATCCGTACCGGAACTGGGGACTGCCGAAGGGCCACCTCGAGAAGGGCGAGCGATCCAGTGACGCCGCGCTGCGTGAGGTCTTCGAAGAGACCGGGCTCAGCGACCTTGCACTCGGCCCCGAGTTGGCGACCATCGACTGGTATTTCCGCGCCCGCGGCAAGCTCGTGCACAAGTTCTGCGCGTTCTACCTGATGCGCTCGGAGGTGGGGCAGCCCGTGCCGGAGACCGGCGAGGGCATAACCGAGTGCGTCTGGATGCCGCTTGCCGAGGCCGAGATGCGCATCACCTACGACAACGCTCGTGAGGTGGTCCAGGCAGCCCGGGAGGCCGTGCTGGACGACGACGGGTCGACCGTTTGACCGCTTCGGTGGCCGGGTTAGACTAGTCGCCATGAACAACGACATTCGTGACATCACCATCATCGGGGGCGGGCCGACGGGGCTTTTTGCCGCGTTCTACGGCGGGATGCGCGGGCGCTCGACCCGCATCATCGACTCGCTTCCCGAACTGGGCGGCCAGCTCACCGCTCTCTACCCGGAGAAGGACGTCTTCGATGTCGGCGGCTTTCCGAAGATCCTCGCCAAGGACCTCGCGAAGAACCTCGTCGCCCAGGCACTCCAGTTCGACCCGGAGGTCATCCTCGACGAGCAGGTCCGGGATGTGAGGTGGGAAGGCGGGCACTTCTCGATGACGACCACGCGGCACGTCCACCGGTCCAAGGCGATCGTGATCGCGGGCGGCAAGGGCGCGTTCGAGCCGATGCGACTCGAGGTCCCCGGGTACGACATGTTCTTGCACGCGGGTGTCGAGTATGCCGTCAAGGATCCCGAGTCCTACCGCGGCAAGCACGTCACCATCGTCGGGGGAGGGGACTCCGCCCTCGACTGGGTCCTGATCATCAAGGAGGTCGCCGCGAGCATGACCCTGGTCCATCGGCGTGACGGGTGGCGGGCCCATCAGGCCACTGTCGCCAAGATGGTGGCGGCGGCAAAGGCCGGAGAAATCGACCTGCGCACCTTCCACGAGGTGCGGGAGATCCACGGCTCCGACTGTGTCGAGGGGTTGACGATTTTCGACAATCGTACGGACGAGGATACCACGCTCCCCTGCCACGTCGTGCTGACGTGCCTCGGCTTCAAGCCCGATCTCGGTCCGATCGCGGATTGGGGCGTCAGGGTGGCGAAGAACAGGGTGCTCGTGAACAGCCTCATGGAGACGAGCGTGCCCGGGATCTACGCGGCGGGGGACCTGGTGGACTATGAGGGGAAACTCGACCTCATCGCCACTGGTTTTGCAGAGGCGGCCATTGCGGTCAACCAGGCCGTGCATTTCGTGGATCCGTCGGCGCGGGTGAACCCGGGTCACTCCACGAGCATGAAGGTCTTCAAGGATAAATAGGGGGGATAAGCAAGCCATGGCCGACAACACGCCGCGCGAGCGCGAACAGGTCGTCATCATCGGGTCCGGACCGGCGGGGTGGACCGCCGCGGTGTATGCCGCGCGCGCCCAACTCGAGCCGCTCGTCTTCGAGGGCGCCGGGAGCCGCACGATG
>JBBSOM010000312.1:0-4589 GCA_038259715.1 Longimicrobiales bacterium | reverse complement strand
TTCCCGGGCGGCAACGCGCTGAACGGTGACGTATCGGGCATGATCTTCCTCTGGGACGCCGGCACCGAAGTGAATCAGGAGCCGGGTATCGGTCTCGACCAGGCCCCCCGCCAGGCCGCACCCAACACGGGAGCCGACGAGCATGGCGTGGTGCGTCAGGTCAACGACGGGTATCACTATCCCGACGTGGGTGACATGATCCGTGTAACGATTCGTCCCGCGGGCTGATTCCGCGACGTTCGTTTCGGGGTGGGGTCGGGACGTATGTCCCGGCCCCGCTTCACGCGGAGTTTCGACGCCGCGACCGCCCCCCCTACCTTTCTCCCATGGTCCGCGTCCCGCTCCTCGGAGCCCTGCTGCTCCTGCTCGCCTCCGCGCTGACGGTCTCGCTCGTTCCGGCGGGGCTCGCGCTCGATCGGCGCGTGACCGCGGAGCTCCGCCAGACGGCGGTGGAGGACCTCGGGCGCGCGCCCATGATGCGGGAGGACCGCAATGCCCAACGTGCCGAAGCGCTATCGATGCACGCGATGACGGTCGCCGCGGCGCCCGGACTCATGGATGCGCTCGGCCAGGGTCGGGTCGACCGGGCGGTTTCGATCGCCCGCGATGCGGCGAGTGCCTACGGAGAAGACCCCGTGCTCGTGGACAGGAGCCGGCACTCGTTGGTGGGCCCGAGCATTCCGGATTCCCTGCTCGCGTCATTGCGCCCCGGCCATGCGGAGGTTGCGTACGTCTACCAGGACGGCGTGCCCCGTGCCGTCGGTTTGATGGCGCTCGGCGACGGAGGCGAGTGGTCCGGTGCTGCCGGCTCGAGCCGCGCGCTGGACGAAACCATGGCGGCTGCACTCGCGGCGCTCTCCCGCGCGGCGGTCACGATCGTCGGGCTGGATGGCGCAGTGGTCGCCTCCACGCTCGGGGCGGACACCGCCACCGTGCTTGCGCGGACCGTCTCTGTGGGGGCGGGGCGCGCCGTGGCCGACAAGGTGAGCGAACAGCAGGTTTTCGGGGCTGCCGTCTGGGTGGCGAGCGGTCCCGTGGCGCACGCCGGCATCGTGTTGTTCAGCCGCGAGGTCTCCCAGGAGTTGGCGGCCCTACCGGCGGTGCGGCGCGCCGCCGTGGTGGCCGGCGCCCTCACGTTGGTCCTGGCGCTCGCGGTGGGCGCGGTGGTCGCCTTCGCGCTGACCCGGTCGGTACGGGGCCTCGCGGAGGCAGCCACCCGGGTCGCGGACGGCGACTTCGAGGCGCCGGTACCCCCCTCGCGCATCGAAGAGTTGGACCGTTTGGGTCGGGTCTTCCTTTCGATGCGGGACAGCCTTCGCAGCCGGATCGAGGAGCTCGGGCGGGCCAATCGCGCCCTGGAGGATCGACAGGATCGGCTGCACGACCTGCAGGCCGAACTCATTCGGCAGGACCGCCTGAGGTCGAGCGCGCGCATGGCGGCGGAGTTGGCGCACGAGATCCGTAACCCGGTGGCCAACGTGCGCAACTGCCTCGAGGTCGTGCGTCGCGGTTTGCCCGAGGGGAGCGAAGGCTCCGGCTTTGCGGACATGGCCATCGACGAGTTGCTCCGCATGCACGAACTGGCCGAACAACTCCTCGACCTCAATCGCCCAGCCGATCCCGGCGAGGGCGTGTGCGTCGCGGCGGAGGTGACGCGCCAGGTCGCGACGCTGGCGGGCGTGGGCGAGGACCCCGTGCGCGTCACCGTGCGGAACGAGGCTCCCGAACACATGCGCGTCGTCATGCCTCCCGACGCCCTGAAGCAGATCCTCTTCAACCTGGTCGAGAACGCCCGGGAAGCGGCCGGCCCAGAGGCTCGCGTCGAAGTGCGCGTGATCGCTGACGGGAGCGTGGCGGCACTGGAGGTGCTCGACCATGGACCCGGCATTCCCGAGGACGCCCTCGAGAGACTCTTCGATCCATTCTTCACCACGAAGGGCGCGGTCCACGGCGTGGGCCTCGGGCTTTTCGTGGCCGAAGGACTCGCTCGCCGCTATGGGGGGCGCATGACGGCCGAAAACCGGACGGAAGTCCGAGGCGCCCGCTTCCGACTCGAAGTGCCCATTGCGTCGCCGGCAGGCACCTGGGCGCCGCCCGCCGACTCGACGGGCCCGACCGACGCGCGCGGATCGGCCGACGCCCGGGAGAGCACGTCGTGAGCGCTCGCCGGATTCTGGTCGTGGATGACGACCGCACGTTCCGGCTCTCGACCGCCGAGTTGCTGCGCCAGGATGGCTACGACGTGGACGTCGCCCCCGACGCGGCCGGGGCGGTCCAGCGCCTCGACGGAGGGGGCTTCGACCTGGTGCTGCTCGACATGCGCATGCCCGGTATGGATGGCCTCACCGCCGTCGAGGTGCTCCGCACGCGCGGCCTTCGTACCCCGATCCTGATGATCAGCGGTTTCGGCACCATCGACACGGCGGTGGAGTCACTACACCGAGGCGCGGACCATTTCCTGTCGAAGCCGGTCGATCCGGACGTGCTCAGCGCGAAGGTCGCCGAACTTCTGGAGCGAAGGCCCGCGGAGGACCGCGTACGCGAGGGCGCGCTCGGCGCGATGGTCGGACATGCGCGGGTCATGCGCGAGGTCTTCGATGCCGTGCGCCGGGTCGCGCCCACGGAGGCCACCGTCCTCATCACCGGGGAAACCGGCACAGGGAAGGAGCTGCTGGCCCGGGCGGTCCACGACCTGTCCGGCCGCTCGGGCGGACCCTTTGTCCCGGTCAACTGCGCCGCGCTCGCCGAGGGCGTACTCGAGAGCGAGCTCTTCGGACACGTCCGGGGAGCGTTCACGGGCGCCATCACGGATCGGCGCGGTCTGTTCGCCGCCGCTCGGGGCGGGACCATCTTCCTCGACGAGGTTGGGGATGTCAGCCTGACCCTCCAGCAGCGCCTGCTCCGTGTCCTGCAGGAGCGCGAGGTCACGCCGGTGGGAGCGGTGCGCGCGCAGCCCGTGGACGTACGCGTGGTCGCGGCGACCCACCGCGACCTCGAGCACGAGATCCAGATGGGCAGCTTCCGCGAGGATCTCTTCTACCGTCTGCACGTCTTTCCCATCGACCTGCCCCCGCTGCGCGAGCGGCCGGAAGACATCCCGCTTCTGGTGGAGGCGGCTCTCACGCGGGTGCGGGAGCGCAGCCCGCGCGCCGGCGCGGCGGCCTTCTCGCCGTTGGCGATGCGCCTCCTGCGCGCTCACCATTGGCCGGGAAACGTGCGCGAGCTGTTCAGCGTCGTGGAGAGCGCGACGATCCGCGCGGGCGGGCCCCGCGTCGAGGCGCAGCATCTGCCTGCGGCCATCCGGGATCCGGAGGCTCGCGGGGGCCCGACGCAGGAGGAGCGCTACAAGGGCCACGATCCGGACCAGGAGCGCGAGGCCATCCTCGCGGCGCTCGACGAGGCCGACGGTTCCCGGGCCCGCGCGGCGGAGTTGCTCGGGATGAGTCGCACCACGCTGTGGCGCCGTATGCGGGAGTTCGGCCTGGGGGAGGACGGGAGTTAGATTCTCCCATTCCCGGGCCGAGCGGCCCCGAAATCCTCTCCAGAGCCCCCGACGAACAATGGCCAGGTTCGAAGGCGTCGACTTCTACGATATCGAATCGCTGCTCGCAGAAGAGCAGCGCATGGTCCGCGACACGGTGCGGGACTGGGTCGAGGACCGGCTCATGCCGATCATCGGCGAGGCGTACATCTCGCATCGGATGCCGCGGGAGCTGATTCCCGAGTTGGGTGAACTGGGCGTGCTCGGCGCGAACCTGCCCGAGGAGTACGGGTGCGCGGGGCTCGACAACATAGCATACGGGCTGATCATGCAGGAGCTCGAACGCGGGGACTCCGGACTGCGCTCCTTCGCGTCGGTGCAGGGCGCCTTGGTCATGTATCCGATCTTCGCGTTCGGCTCGGAAGAACAGAAACGCACATGGCTGCCCACGCTGGCGTCCGGGGAGGCTGTCGGGTGCTTCGGGCTGACCGAGCCGGACTACGGGTCGAACCCGGCCGGGATGATGACCCGGGCCGAGAAGACGTCGGACGGGTGGGTGCTGAACGGCGCCAAGATGTGGATCACCAACGGGTCCCTGGCGGACGTCGGCGTGGTGTGGGCGCAGACCGGTGACCTCGGCGACGTGAAGTCGATCCGGGGCTTCGTGGTCCCCAAGACGACCCCCGGCTTCACCGCCAAGGACCAGAAGGGCAAGCTCAGCCTGCTCGCTTCCGACACCAGCGAACTGGTCTTCCAGGACGTGCACCTGCCGGACGACGCGATGCTCCCCGGGAGCACGAGCGGCCTCAAGCACCCGCTCATGTGCCTCACGCAAGCTCGTTACGGGATCGCGTGGGGCGCGGTCGGCGCGGCAATGGCGTGCTTCGACGAAGCGCGCTCCTACGCGAAGGAGCGGGTCATGTTCGACGGGCCGATCGGCGGCAAACAGATCCAGCAGGTGCGCCTGGCGGACATGTTGACGAAGATCACCCAGGCGCAGCTCGTGAGCTGGCGGCTCGGCGCGCTCAAGGACGCCGGGACGATGACGCCCCAGCAGGTCTCGCTCGCCAAGCGCGCGAACGTGGATATGGCGTGCGACATCGCGCGC
>JBBSOM010000311.1:0-4597 GCA_038259715.1 Longimicrobiales bacterium | reverse complement strand
CCACGAGTACGCCCCCGTCTGGAGCCACGACGGCAAGTCGATCGCGTTCGCCTCCGACCGGTACGGCAACTTCGACGTCTTCGTCATGCCGGCCACCGGGGGCGAGGCCAGGCGGCTGACCTACCACTCGAGCAACGAGCTTCCCAGCTCGTTCACGTCAGACGACGGTGCGGTGCTCTTTTCGGGATACCGCCAGCAGTTGGCCAGTGACGTCCAGTTCCCCATCAGCTTGATGACGCACCTGTACTCGGTGCCTGTGGCGGGGGGGCGTGTGGATATGGTCCTCCCCGTTCCGGCCATGAACGCGACGGTGGATGCGTCGGGGAACCGGGTTATCTACGAGGACGTGAAGGGCTACGAAGACCAGTGGCGCAAGCACCACACGTCGTCGGTGACGCGCGACGTCTGGATATTCGACCGTACCACGAACCAGTACCGGCAGCTCAGCCGGTTCGAGGGCGAGAACCGCAACCCGGTGTTCGATTCCGACGGTGATGGCTTCTACTACCTCAACGAGGAGAGCGGCTCGTTCAACGTCTACAGGAGCGCCCTGTCGGATCCGGGCACGAGCACGGCGGTAACCCACTTCACCCACAACCCGGTGCGCTTCCTCACACGGGCATCCAACGGCACCCTCTGCTTCACCTATGACGGCGAGATCTACACGACGCGGGCCGGCGCCGAGCCGACGAAGGTCACCATCCGCATCGCCCACGACGGGCGCACGGCCATCGACGAGGTGGTGCCCGTAAACGACCACTTCACCGAGGCCACCCTGTCGCCCAACGGCAAGGAGTTCGCCTACGTCTTCCGGGGCGAGATCTTCGTTACCGCCATGGAGGGTGGGGTGACCAAGCGCGTCACCGACACGCCGTGGCAGGAACGGAGCGTCGGCTTCAGCCCCGATGGCCGTTCGCTCGTCTACGCTGCCGAGCGCGACGGGAGCTGGAACGTCTACACCACCTCCATCAAGCGCGCCGAGGAGCCGTATTTCTTCGCGTCCACGGTGCTGGAGGAGAAGCCCGTGGTGGCCACCGCCGCCGAGGAGTTCCAGCCCGCGTTTTCGCCGGACGGGAAGGAAGTGGCGTACCTGGAGAACCGGGTGACCCTCAAAGTGGCCAACCTGGCCGACGGTCGGACCCGGACGGTCATGGCCGCCGAGCACAACTACTCGTACTCCGACGGCGATCAGTGGTACCGGTGGTCACCGGACTCCAGGTGGTTCCTGGTCCAGTTCGGGTATCTCGACCGGATCCAGACGCCCCAGGTGGGCATCGTGTCCGCGGACGGCGGCGAGATCCACGACCTGACGCGGAGCGGCTACGACGACGTTCAGCCGTCATGGGCCATGGGCGGACAGGCCGTGGTCTGGGCTTCGGATCGCGAAGGGACCCGAGCCCAGGGCGGCAATCTCACCAGCGGCGACGTGTACGCCATGTTCCTCACCCGGGCCGGGTGGGACCGGTTCAACCTGACCAAGGAGGAGCTGGCGCTGGCCAAGGAAAAAGAAGGGGACGATGCGGGCGGTTCCCAAGGTGCCGCCGCCGACTCCTCCGCAAAGGACATCGTCATCGAGTGGGACGGGATCCACGAGCGCAAAGCCCGCCTCACCATCAACACGTCTCCGGTCAACGACCAGATCCTGTCCAAGGATGGAGAGAAGCTCTTCTACCTCACCGTCTTCGACAAAGGCAATGATCTGTGGGTGACGGAGCCTCGCACCCGTGACACCAAGCTCTTCGCCAAGCTGGGAGTGAACGGGGTCCATTTGGAGCCTTCACCCGACGGCAAGTTCCTCTTCCTGCTCGCCGACGGCCGCGTGAGCAAGATCGGCACCGACGACGGCAAGGTGACGCCCGTCCGCACCGACGGCGAGATGCTGCTCAAGGCCGCCGATGAGCGTGCATACATCTTCGACCACGCTTGGCGGGAGTTCCAGGCGAAGTTCTACCTGCCCGAGATCACCAGCGCCGACTGGCCGTACTACTACAAGCAATACCATCGCTTCCTGCCCTGGGTCGACAACAACTACGACTTCGCCGACGTGCTGAGTGAGATGCTGGGTGAGGTCAACGTGTCCCACACGGGTGGACGCTATCGGCCGTCGTCGCCCAACGGAGACCAAACCGCCGAACTGGGCCTGCTCTACGACTACGCGTACCGGGGTAACGGCGTCCGGGTGGCCGACGTGGTCACCGGCGGCCCAGTCGACAAGGCGGCGTCCCGGATCGAGGCGGGCGACGTCATCGAAAGCATCGACGGGCAGGTCATCACGCCCCAGATGGACTTCTGCGCGCTTCTGAACCGGAAGGTGGGCGACCTGACGCTGCTGTCGGTGTTCGACCCCCGCACGAGCACCCGGTGGGAGGAGTCGGTGGAGCCCATCAGCGGCGGAGCCATGGGCCAACTCATGTACGAGCGTTGGGTCCGGGCCCGCCGCGCCGAAGTGGACTCCCTATCCGGTGGACGGCTGGCCTACGTCCACGTGCGATCCATGAACGACGCCAGCATGCGCACCGTATACGACGAAGTCATGGGCATGGGATGGAGCAAGGAGGGCGTGGTGGTGGACACGCGCTTCAACGGGGGCGGCAACATCCACGAACAGCTCTCGGACTTCCTGAGCGGGAAGACCTACTTCGACGTCATTCCCCACGGTCAGCGCGTCGGATTCGAGCCCGGTGACAAGTGGGTGAAGCCGTCCATCGTCGTCATCAACGAGAGCGACTACTCAGACGCTCACCTGTTCCCCTTGGCATACCGGCTCAAGGGGATCGGTCGGACGGTGGGCATGCCCGTACCGGGCACGGGGACGTTCGTGTGGTGGGAGACCCAGATCGATCCCACCCTGGTGTTCGGGATTCCAATGGGCGGATGGCAGATGCCGGACGGCCGCTTTGGTGAGGGAACACAGTTCGACCCGGATGTTCAGGTACCCATGGATCCGCTCGTCATGACCACCGGCCACGACCAGCAACTGCAGGCCGCCGTGAAGGAACTGCTGAAGCGATAGGGGTCCCCTGCTCGGCTTCGCGGGGAGGCGCACCGCGTTCACACCATCGCCGCGGCTAGGGTAGGGCCGAGACGATATCGGTCCTGGGAAAGTCCTTGCCCGTGAAGAGCAGTGGCTCGTCTTCCGCTCGCGCCACGCCATAGGAAAGTACATCGCCGTAGTTGAGGACGCCCGGCGAGCCCACTCCCTTCCCGTAGCGAGTATAGGCTTCGCGCGCGAAGTCCGCGGCCACCGCAGACATGGGCACGACCTCGATCCTCAAGCGGGACATGAGAGACGTGCGCCCGTTCGTTGCCAACTACGTGCCGTTGACATATCAAATCAACTGCCGTTGATGTACATTCGTAGACCATGACGAACACAACCCTGCAAAATGACGCCCTCCTCCAGAGGTTCCAGGCCGTGGCCGAGGACACGCGCTTTCGTATCGTCCAGCTTCTGGCCGGCGGCGAGTTGTGTGTGTGTGAACTGCAGGTCGAGCTGGATGCGGCGCAGTCGCGCCTGTCCTTCCACCTCAAGAAGCTGAAGGATGCGGGCGTCGTCTCGGATCGGCGCGACGGCCGCTGGGTCCACTACTCCCTGGTGCCCGAGGCGCTGGAGGACATGCGCGCGTTCCTGGGCGAGGTGACGCCTGAGCAGAGGTGGCGATCCGTCGGACGCGGGGACGGACCGTGCTGCACCTGACGCGGGTCTTTTTATTTACGGCGATATATCGACCAAACTTGATATGGAGATGAGCATGAGTCAGCATCTGAAGGAGACGGTTCAGCAGAAGTACGGAGAGGCGGCGCTCCGCGCGCAGGCGGGCACCAAGGGCACGTGCTGCGGCACGTCGTGCGGGTGTGGGGATACGAAGGTCGACGGGGGTTTCGCCGACCCCATCACCCGGGATCTCTACGACTCGGTGACGACTTCGTCGCTTCCCGAACAGGCGGTGCTGGCGTCCCTGGGGTGCGGCAATCCTACGGCGCTCGCCGAGTTGGCGGAGGGTGAGGTGGTGCTGGACCTCGGAAGCGGCGGCGGTATCGACGTGCTGCTGAGCGCGCGACGTGTGGGGGCGACGGGAAAGGCGTACGGCCTCGACATGACCGATGAAATGCTCGAACTGGCAAGGAAGAATGCGGTTGAGGCCGGCGCGACGAACGTCGAGTTCCTCAAAGGGGACATCGAGGCGATCCCGCTTCCCGACGCGAGCGTCGACGTGATCATCAGCAACTGCGTGATCAATCTCTCGGGGAACAAGCGTCAGGTTCTCCGTGAAGCCTTCCGCGTCCTGAAGCCGGGTGGTCGCTTCGCCGTCTCCGACGTCGTGGTGCGCGGTGAAATTCCCCCGGAGGTGCGGCGGAGCATGGAGCTCTGGGTCGGCTGCATCGCAGGCGCCCTGGAGGAGCGTGACTTCGAGGCCCTGCTCCGTGAGGTCGGCTTCGAGAATCCGAGCCTTGAGCCTACCCGGATCTACGAGCCCGAGGACGCGCGTTCGTTCCTCGAGGAGGCGGGGTTAGACGTGGACGCCATGGTGTCGGCCGTGGAGGGGCGCATCCTTTCCGCGTTCGTCCGGGCGACGAAGCCCGTTGAAGCGGAAGT
>JBBSOM010000310.1:0-4625 GCA_038259715.1 Longimicrobiales bacterium | reverse complement strand
TCCGCACATGATCGACGCCGGGTACCTGCCCGCCATGAAGATTCCCATCGTGTCCGGCCGGAACTTCACCCGAGACGACACCGAAGGCTCCGAACCGGTCGTGCTCATCAACGAAGAGGGCGCGCGGAGCGCCTTTCCCGGTGAGGACGCCGTCGGCAAGACCATCCTGCAGGGAGTGCCCGATCAGACACTCCTCATCGTGGGCGTCGTGGCCGACGTGCACCATCTCTCTCCCGAATTGGATTCGGGTATCGAGCTGTACTTTCCGATCACGCAAATGGGCGAGTTCAGCACCCTCGACATGATGGTCCGTTCGCGCCTGCCCGACGCACGTGCCGCATCCGCAGTTTCGACGGTGCTCAAGCAGATCGACCCGTCCATGCCGACACGTGAGTTCTGGACGATGACATCGCGCGTGGACCGGGCGACATCCGCGCGCCGCTTCACGCTCGGGATCCTGACGGCGTTCGGCGCCGCCGCGCTTCTGCTCGCCGGCCTCGGCATCTACGGCGTGCTCGCACACTCGGTGGCGGAGCGCACGCCTGAAATCGGCATCCGGATGGCGCTCGGTGCGTCCCGGAGCGTCGTCGTGTGGGATGTACTCGGGCGCACCCTGGCGCTCGCGGTCGTGGGCGTGGGAGCGGGGGCGCTCCTTTCCCTGGGTGGTGGACGTCTGCTCGGCTCGCTCCTCTACGGCACCAGCGCGGCGGACCCCGTCACCTTCGTGGGGATGGGCTTCGTGCTCCTGATCGTCGCCGGCGCGGCGGGCGCGATCCCAGCCCTGCGCGCCGCCCGCATGAGCGGGGTGCGCGCGCTTCGGGCGGAGTAGCGAGTGCGGCATCGAGCCGTTCCGGCGGATCCGCCCGGGTGACACACGCCGTCAGCCGTCCGCGCCCTCAGAACTGGCGCGTGGGGACCGGAGGTGCGGGGCCCCAGCGCCTCTCGGAGTGGCGAAATCGAAAGATCTCCCTACGTTGCTGAACTCGATCAGGAGTGTCGTCCGCTCTCTGGTGTCGCCCCCTCCCGAGGACGCCCGGCCGGCAGTTCGTTCAGCCAGTGGACGGTCGCGTAGCGGCCCGGATTTCCATGAATCACGACAAGCCCCGACAAGACCGTCGCGATGTCAGCGGCATCCGCGCGTTGGTGCATCGTGCGAGGGCGCTGGCCCGGACGTGCTTTCTGATCACGCTCTTCGTAGGGGTGCCGGCTTCCGCGGCGGCCCAGTCGCTCGTGGTCCAGGTACGGGACCTGGCAAAGGGGATCGGCGAGGCCGGCGTGACCGTGCTCTACGGCGGCAACGTCCTGGAGCGGGCCGTAACCGACGCGAAGGGGATTGCGCGGGTCGGCGGGCTCCCCGCGGGAACGTTCGTGCTGCGCGTCGAGGCGCTCGGCTACTCGCCCGAGACGGTGCAGGACGTGCGCGTGGGTCCCGGCGAGGTGAAATCGGTCGAGGTCGTGCTCGATCGGGCGCCGATCGCCGTGGAGGGGCTGACGGTCGAGGCCGGCCGCATCCAGATCCAGCGCCGGAATACCGAGTTCTCGACCCACGTCCAGGAGCGCACGATCCAGCTTCTGCCGGTGACGTACAACGCGATCGACCTGGTTTCACTCACGCCCGGCGCGCGGCCGAACAATGTGTGGGGTGGCGCGAACTTTCAGGCCAATAGCTACCGCATCGACGGCGTGGCGGCGAACAACCCCGGGATGGGCGGCAGCCTGCTGGAGCCGAACGTCGACTGGATCGAGCGGGTCGACGTGCGTGGGCTCGGCGCCGGAGCCGAGTACGGCGGCTTCCAGGGCGGGCTCATCGACGTGGTCACCAAGAGCGGCAACAACTTGCGTCAGGGCTTCCTGCGCAGCACGTACCAGAACGACCTGCTGGCGAGCACGAACCTGGTGGCCACGGAGATCGGGCGTGAGATCGCGCAGCGTGTGGACGTGGAGGGGGAGATCCGGGGGCCGCTCATCCGGGACAACCTCTTCTACTATATGTCGGCCAAGCGGGTGCAGCAGAGCAGCCAGGCGTTGAACCACGTGCGGGGAGTCGAGGCGCGCTACACACCCTTCGATGAGGGACGCACGGAGGACAAAGTGTTCGGGAAGCTGACCTGGAACCCGGCGCCCACGCATCTGTTCGAGGTGTCGGGTGCGTACACGGACGTTCGCTCGGACAACTACGAGATGACCGGCTACGAAGGTCCGGGCGCGACGCACCGCTACACGTCGCCGACCACGCTGCTGAACGCTTCGTGGACGGAAGCGCTGGGGGACTGGGGGACGTTCGAGGCGCGGGCGAACCGCTTCAGCCGCGATGAGCGCTACGATCCGTACCAGGGCCGGGACGTGCCGGGCATCCGCACGTTTTCGCTATCACCACCATACACGGCGTTTGGTAACGCGCCGTTCACGCTGAGGAGCGCGCCGACGAGTTCGTCCGTGAACGCACTGCTGAGATTCCGCGTTCCCACAGGCCCCCTGGCGCACACGATCAGGATCGGCGGCGAGTACACGAGGGGCTCCGTCCTGAGTCGGCGCATCCGAAACGGAGGCATGACGTGGCTGCCGGCGAACCGGTCGACGTTCGATCCGGCCGATCCCGCCACCTGGCACTCGACGACCTCACAGTGGGTGGCGAGCGAGTGGGGGGGCGAGGTGCACCTGGACGCGGACGTGTCGAATGCGGCCGCGTTCGTGCAGACGAGCCTGGACCTGGGGCCGAGGGTGGTCTTGACGCCAGGGCTGAGGTGGAATGAGTGGCGGGGATGGCTGACGCCGACATCCGGGCAGCGCTTCGAGGCGGTCGAGGCGACGGGGTGGGATCCGCGGGTGGGCATCTCGGTCGACCTCACCGGTGACGGCACGCTGGTGGCGAAGGCGCACTGGGGTCGATATCACCAGAGCCTGATCTCGCAGATGTTCGACCGCGTGGGCGGCTCGGACGTCTTCACGAACCAGGAGATCTGGTACTACACGCAGGGCGACCTGGTCGACCCTTCGACCACCTTCACCCAGGCCCGGCGCGACGCCCTTCAGGCGACGAACGGCTTCCGGAAGTACAGCCAGGAGACCCTGAACGAGACGGGCCCGCTGAAGGAGTACCGTCAGCCGTACGTGGACCAATGGCTCGTCGGTCTGGAGAAGGAGGTCGGTGGCTGGTTCAAGGTGGGCGCGCTGTACACCCGCCGCTCCAACAAGGACATGGTCGCGCTCGTCGACCTCAATCGCGCACAGGACTATACGGCTTTCAAGGACGTGCGCGTCTTCGACCCGTCGGGCAACCCCGTGCCCTACTGGGGCGGGACCGTCTTCATCCCCGAGTTGTGGGTGCCCAACTATACGCTCGTGGAGCGGCTCCGCTGCAAGGCGCATGGGGACTGTCCCGACGCCTTGCCCGTGCCCGGGTTGACCGCGGCGGATACCCTCGACATGCCGTGGAATCCCGACTACGTGATGACGACGGCGCCCGGCGCGCAGCGGGAGTTCGGTCAGCTCCAACTCACGATGGAGATCTCCAAGCCGCTATGGGGAGGTTCGCTCTCCTGGGTGCGGACCAGCCTGAGGGGTAACCTCGACAACGTCAGCGGCTACACGGACCCCGACAGCTACAATGCCGGCCCGTACGTTCGCGTCAACGAGGCCGTCAACGCCTATGGTACCCTCGAGAATTTCGCCGACCGCGAATGGAAGTTGTCCGCGTGGGGCGTCCTGCCCGGGAACGTCCGGGGTGGCTTCTTCTTCACGCACCAGTCCGGCGACCATTACTCACCCCGCTTCGAGCTCTACGGCCTCGGCTTCTTCCACTACAAGGTCGGCACCGGGCCGCTCAAACGGGACGGCCTGCCTCAGGTCCCGGGTCAGGAGGTCGACTTCCAGCTCCTCTATCCGTTGGATGGCCAGCAGGTGTTTGTCGGCCCCCGCGGTCTCCCCGCGCTCACCAGCCGCTCCAACCTCGACGTGCGCGTCGAGCGCATGTTCGACTACCGGGGCCACCAGCTGTCCGTCTCCATGGATGTGTTCAACCTCACCCGGAATCGCTCCATCACGCGGCTCAACACCGCCGTCAACAACGGCCCCGACTATGGGTTCCGGACCAGCCAGTCCCTTTTTAGCCCCGGGATCGCGCCCAACCAGTACTTTCAGGCCCCCGAGGAGCGCGTTCCACCACGTTCCCTCAGGATCGGCGCCGCCTTTTATTTCTGAGCGGTTTCCAAAGAGCATAGCCACTTCCAGGAGGTGCCATTTCCGATCCCATCCGGGTCTCGCGCCGTGATTTCGTGAAGCGGGCCGCGGCGATCGCTACCCTTCCCGTCATGGGCCCCGCTGTCTTGGGCGAGGCATCGAGGCTCACACCGTCTTCGTCCGGGAGGACCTTACCCCTGGAAATCGACGCGAGCGGGCGGTTCCTCGTGCAGGCAGACAGAACGCCCTTCCTGATCCACGGAGACACGCCGTGGTCGATCGCGGTCCAACTCACGACGTCCCAGATCGACACCTATCTGGACGATCGGGCGGGTCGTGGCTTCAACACGATCATGTTCAACCTCATCGAGCACTATTTCAGCAGCCAGAACCCGGCGTGGAAGAATGCGAACGGGGACCCTCCGTTCGGATCCATGAACTCAGCC
>JBBSOM010000309.1:0-4627 GCA_038259715.1 Longimicrobiales bacterium | reverse complement strand
GGGGAAGAGCAGCGACTCCTGCACTACGCGTGGGGCGCTCGCGAGCGCGGGGAACTGGTCCCGCATGCTCTCCAGCGTCGGGCGCAGCGAAGAAGCGAAGTCGGGGATGTCCGCCAGGTCCACCGGAGCGCCCCGCATCTGCTCCGTGAGGTACTCGAGCATCACCAGGGTCGCGTGCCCTTCGATCGCGGCCTGAGCGGCCTCCTGCTGATCATTGCCGAGGTCGGGGTCGGTGAGCGCGTGCAGGTCCACCGTCTGGTCCTGAACCGCATGGACGAGTTCATGCACGAGGAGTCCCTGTACCGCGGCCTCCGGCTGGTCGTCCATCACGAAGAGGGCGGTGGAATCAGGTTCATAGAATCCCGCGACCTGTTCCGTGTACAATGAGATCAACATCGCCCTCAGATCCAGTGTGTCCGGGACCAGGCCGAATCGTGCGTACGCGGCCACACGCACGCGCGCTTCGTCCGCCGGCATCTCCTCATCGAGCTTCACCTTGAGGTAGCGTTCGAGCTGTTCCCGGCTGCGGCGCTCGATCCGTACCGGCTCCTTCAACACCATGCCGGATCGGCGCGCGAGGTCGGGAAGCAGCTTGCTCGCCATCTCCGCGAGGTCCGGGTCGGACGAGCGTACGAGCGTGTTGGTCTGCTGCGCGCCGGTCCCGCAGGCGCCCATGACAAAAACGGCCGCCAGGACCATTCCCGCGCGGGCCACCGACTTCATGATGGGCCATCTCCGACGAGCAGCTCGCCCGGGCCGAGCACGACCGGGAACAAGGTCGAGTCCCATCCCGCCGCTGCCGCGGCTTGAGCCACCGTCCTGCCGGTGCGGGGGTCGGTCCACTCGGGCGCGATGTCCAACAAGGGAACCACCACGAAGTCGCGACCCTCCCAACGAGGGTGCGGTACGGTCAGGCCAGGCTCCTCGACGATGTCGTCATCCACGAACAGCACATCGACATCCAGAACGCGGGCTTCTCCGGCCTCGCGCCTCTTCCGGCCGGCCGAACGCTCGAGGGCACCGGCCAGATCGAGGGCTTCGCGTGCGGTCATGGATCCCGTACCCCTGAGCACCGCGTTCAGGTACGGAGGTTGGTCGGCGCCGCCCTCCGGAGGCGTCCGATAGACACCCGACACACTCACCTCGGTCAGGGCCGCCGACAGCCCGCGCGCGGCTTCACCAAGCGCCGCGAGCGGGCGTCCGAGATTCGCCCCCAACGCAAAGATCACAGTCCGTGGCAGAGGCGCCGGGCTCATGCGTCGTGCCCAGGCCGGGGGGCCCGTCCATAGCGGTCCTGGAAGCGCACGACATCCTCGAGATGGGGCGTCGAGGCCTCCAGCACGTCCGCGTCCGTGATGGCGACGATCCGGTGGATGGTTCCGGGCCGAACCCGAAAGGACTCTCCAGCGGCCAGCTGAACGTCGGCAAGGTGCTCCGGGTCGCTACCCACTTCCAGCCGGATTTCGCCCGTCAGGAGATGCAGGGTCTCGTCCTTCACCCGATGCATCTGCACGGAAAGCGCTTCTCCGGCGTTCACGTGGAGCACCTTCCCTACATAGAGGTCCGTCTCGGCCCAGATCAACTCGTAGCCCCACGGCTTCTCCACTCGACGGGGGGTCGACTTCACAGGGGTGCTCCGTAGTCCGGATGCGATGAGGTTGCGCCCGCGGGACGGGCCCGTGGGACGGGTAGGAACCTGGGATGTTGTCGGAGTGGTATGCATGGGTCAAGACGGGGTCGGAACGCCCGTGGGTTCCGGTCCGCCTTGAGCCCGCGCGACCGATCCCGCTAGCTTGGGCCCGAGCAAGTCCGGTGCCACCGAGCCGGCACTGGTATTGCAAGTACAGTGTGTGATTTGAACCACCGGAGTTCCATGGACAAGGCACCTCCCCGAACCACGATCCGCCGTGCGGTGCAAGCGCTGGGCGCGAGGCTTTGGCGTCCCCGGATCTTCCTGTTCGTAGGGGGTTTCTTCGTCGCCCTGGGCGCAGGCGGCGCATGGGGGGCCTGGCGGAATCTTTGCGCCGGCGACGCGTGCCCCTCGATCGCCCAGATCAAGACCTGGGAGCCGGAGCAGACCAGCAAGCTGTTCAGCCACGACGGGCGGCTGATCGCCGAGATCGGGTATGAGCGGCGTACGCCCGTGTCGATCCACGCCATCCCCGCCTATGTGCCGCAGGCCATCGTATCGATCGAGGACGGCCGCTTCTATAAGCATCACGGCTTCGACCCGCGTGGGATCCTCCGTGCGGCGTTCGGCGTCCTCACCGGACGCAACCTGGGCGGCGGTAGTACGATCACACAGCAGCTCGCGCGCAACATGTTCGACGAGCAGATCGGCTTCGAGCGACGCCTGACACGCAAGCTGAAAGAAGTCCAGGTGGCCATGGACCTCGAGCGGTCCTATACGAAGGACCAGATCCTCGAAGCCTACATGAACGAGATCTACATGGGCCGCGGGTGGGGCTTTCAGAACGCCGCACGCAACTACCTCGGCAAGAATCTGCAGGATGTCGACGTGGCGGAGGCGGCGCTCCTCGCGGCGATCCTGAACCGACCCGGCACATACGATCCGTTCCGGCACCCCGAAAACGCCCAACGACGTCGTGACCTGGTGCTTTCCCGCATGGCCGCGGAAGGGTACCTGACGCGTGAAGACGCGGCACGCTGGAAGACGGAACCCCTACCGCAGCATGAGCCCGACAAGTCGGAGACGTCGCTTGCGCCGTACTTCCAGGAGTGGGTTCGGCAGATCCTCGATTCGCGTTTCGGCGACGAGATCTACAAGAGCGGCCTACGCGTATACACGACGCTCGACGTGGATATCCAGAAAGCCGCCAACAAGGCGATGCATGACGGATGGGCTGCTATCGAGGGGGACGCCAACTTCGATCACCCCAGGTACGCGGACTTCGATACGGTCACGAGCTTCGCCGGCCAGACGCCCTATCTGCAGGGAGCGTTCATCGCCCTCGATCCCGAGACCGGCTCCGTGAGGGCGCTCATCGGAGGCCGTGACTTCGACCAATCGAAGTTCGATCGGGCCCGGCTCGCGAAACGGCAGGCCGGATCGTCGTTCAAACCATTCGTCTACACTGCGGCCATCGCCAGCGGGATTCCCGCGTCCCACATCGTGGTCGATGCGCCCGTGGTGTACCCGCAGGTGAGTGGAGAAGACTGGCGGCCCGCCAACTTCGAGAACGAGTTCAAGGGGCCGATGACGATCCGGGAGGGACTCTATACCTCGACGAACATGATCGCCATCAAGCTGGGCTGGGAGGAGGTCGGCATCGAGAGCGTCGCGCAGACGGCCCGTCGGATGGGGATCCAGACCGAGATCCGGCGCTTCCCCTCGACCACGATCGGTGCGGTTGAAGTCATTCCGATCCAGATCGCGGAAGCATACTCCGCCTTCCCCAATCTCGGGACCAAGGTCCGCCCCTTCCCCATCGTGAGCGTCGAGGACGCCAACGGAAACGTGCTCTGGGAGCCACAGCCCGAGCGCACGCAGGTTCTGGACAGCGCCGTATCGCGAATCATGGTTTCGATGCTCGAGGACGTGGTCACCCGGGGAACCGGCTACAACGCCGTCCGGGTGACTGCAGGACTCCCGCGCGAGGTGCCGGCGGGCGGGAAGACCGGAACGACGAACGATGGGACCAACGTCTGGTTCACAGGCTTTACGCCGAACCTGCTCGCGACGGTCTGGTTCGGCATGGACACGCCGCTCCCCATCTTCACGTTGGGGCCAGGCCGACGGCAGGCCACCGGCGGCGCCCTGGCTGCCCCCGTCTGGGGCCGATTCACCAAATCCGTGTACTACGGGATGCCCGCCGACACCACCGACCCATCGGCGTCCGTGCCCGCAACGAAGGGCGTGCTACCCATCCCGCAGGAGTGGCCCATCCCTTCCGGGATCAAGGCCGTGTTGGTGGACCGCAAGACGGGCAAGCTCGCGTCGCGCTGGTGTGCGGAGAAGGATCAGTATCTCGAGTACTACATCCCCGGAACGGAGCCCACGGAGTTCTGCGACAACTCCCGAGGACGACGTTTCGGGATACCGCGTTGAACAACGAGCCCGCGCCGGTCTGCTTCGTATTCGATTCGACCAACGCGGCCCTCTGGGCGGAAGACGTGGCCCGCGAGGAAGGCATCCCTGTGGAGGTCGTGCCCGCGCCGGCAGCCTCATCCGCCAAGTGCGACCTGGCGTTGATCACGGTATCGGACCGGAGCGACGAGTTGCACGCCGTGCTCACGACCGCCGGCGTCCCCTGCCGACGCTGGCGCGAACCCGGGTGATCCGAGATCCAGCCGGCGTCGCCGCCAGCCGACGCGGGAGGCCGTTAAGTCGGGAAGCGTTTGCGCGCGCCGCGGATCGCTTCGTCCACCTTCCCCTTCACCTCTCCGGCCAGGTCGTCGAAACGATCACTCGTCGATTCTCTCAGTTCATCCCATCGGCCCGCGGCCGAGGACTTGATGTCTCCGGCGGTCCGGCGCAGGCGCTTGCGGGCGCGGCGCCCGGACTCGGGAGCGGTCATCAGTGCGACGCCAGCGCCGATCACGGCCCCCAGAACGAGGCCTGAAAGGAAGCTCGCAACCCGTGTTTCGTGTTCGTACTCCATGATTC
>JBBSOM010000308.1:0-4633 GCA_038259715.1 Longimicrobiales bacterium | reverse complement strand
CAGCAACTCCAGCGGGAAGGGTCGGGTACGGACCCGCACCCGGTCCCGGAACTCCACCTCCATCTCTACCCTGCGCAGGCGCACGGCCGCGATATAGCACCAGGGTCAGTAGTACTCGGCCCACTCCCACACTTCGGGAAGGCTTTGCGTGTCCATTAAGGTCCTCCTTCGTCGTCTATCCGGAGGCGGGCGCCACCGTCGGCCGCGCCTCACCCGTGCTCGGGGCGGTACACCCCGGGGCCGGACGAGGGTTCGTCGGCACCGTGCAGCCGCGCTCCGGCCCATGGCGGGGGCCCCCGGCTTGCTTACAACGGGTTCCACCGTCAATCTCCCGTTCAGACCACCACCGCACCTTCCGAGGCTGACCATGCGCCGATCGTTCGTCCGTGGGCTCCTGCCCGCACTGCTCGCACTCGTCCTCGCCGCGCCGGCGCTCCGCGCCCAGAAGGCCGACCCGCGGCTGGAAAAGCTCAAGACCGAGGCGCTCCAGAAGGTCCAGGCGAACTCCAAGATGGTCCAGGAGATCGTGGACATGCTCTTCTCGTTCGGCGAGTTGGGCATGCAGGAGTTCGAGACGCAGAAGTATCTGACCGGCCTCTTGGCCGATCATGGCTTCACCATCGAGAAGGGTGTTGCGGGCATACCGTCGGCGTGGACGGCTACCTGGAAGAGCGGGACGGGCAAGCCGTTCATCGCGCTGGGCTCCGATGTCGACGACATCCCGCAGGCGAACCAGAAACCGGGCGTCGGCTACCACGATCCGCTCATCAGCGGCGCGCCGGGGCACGGCGAGGGCCACAACTCCGGACAGGCGGTGAACATCGTGGCGGCGCTGGCCGTCAAGGACATCATGGAGCGTGAGCACATCGACGGCACGCTCATGATCTGGCCCGGGATCGCCGAGGAGCAGGTGGGATCGAAGGCGTTCTACGTGCGGGACGGCGTGTTCAAGGGCGTCGACGTGAACCTGTTCACGCATGTCGGCAACAACTTCTCAGTGTCCTGGGGTCAGGGGGGCGGCAACGCGCTCTGGTCGGTGCAGTTCAAGTTCAAGGGCGAGTCGGCGCACGCCGCCGGTGCGCCATGGCGCGGTCGCTCGGCGCTCGACGCCGCGATGCTGATGGCCACCGGGTGGGAGTATCATCGCGAACACCTCGAGCCCGCGGCGCGCTCGCACTACGTGATCGTGGACGGCGGTGACCAGCCCAACGTGGTGCCGCCGAGCGCGACGATCTGGTTCTACTTCCGGGAGCGGGACTACGAGAAGACCAAGGCCATGTACGACTCCGGGGTGAAGATGGCGCAGGGAGCCGTGCTCATGACCGGCACCGAGATCGACACCATCCAGACGGTGGGCGCCGCGTGGGGCCGCTACTTCAGCAAGCCCGTCGCTGAGGTCACCTTCGCGAACATCAAGCGCGTCGGTCTGCCCGAATGGAGTGAGGCCGACATCGAACTGGCCAAGGGGCTTCAGCGGGAGTTGGGCCAGAAGGAGGTCGGCCTGGCCACCGAGTTGGATTCACTCGAGGGGCCTGTGGACCTGTCGAAGTCGCTGGGCGGCGGCTCGGACGACATCGGCGACGTGAGCTGGAACATGCCGACCGTCACGTTGCGCTACCCGTCCAACATGCCCGGACTGCCCGGACACAACTGGGCGAACGGCGTTGCGATGGCCACCCCGATCGCGCACAAGGGAGCGCTCGCCGGCGCCAAGGTCCAGGCGCTCACGCTGCTCGACCTGCTGCTCCAGCCGAAGGTCGTCGCGGACGCGTGGGACTTCTTCAACAACGTCCAGACCAAGGACCAGAAGTACATCCCGTTCATCAACGCGGCAGACAAGCCGGCGACGTTTTTGAACGCCGATATCATGGCCAAGTACCGCCCGCTGATGCGCCCCTACTACTACGATCCGTCGAAGTACGACACCTATCTCGAGCAGCTCGGCATCAAATACCCGACCGTGCATCCGAAGCCGATCAGCGACCGGTAGGGGCGACCTTTCCTATCGGCTGAGGACGACAAGGTGCCGCTGTGAGGCCGTTGCAGGCAGACAGCGTGAAGTGGAGTTCTCGGATACCGTGGTTCGTCGCGATCCTGGCGGTCCAGTGTGCCTGCGTCTCGGCGCAGGACCGGACGCCCGGCTCGAAGCGTTGCAGCGAAGGACCGAGCGAAGGCGGATCCATCCGTGGGGTTCTGCTGCTTCCGGGCGACACGACTGCGAAGGCGACAGTCATGGTTCAGCAGGACTCGATGAGGTTCTGGTGCTCCGTGACGCCAGACGTGAACGGGACCTTCGAGTTGCTTGGTATCCCACCTGGCCGCTACGCACTGACCCTAGGGTCATGGAGCCTCGAGCGGATCCCTCCTATCGAAGTCAGTATTGGACGCGACTCGGTCGTACGACTGACCATCCCCGTCCGCAAGGCGGACTACGTCGCGGAATGCATGCGCCAGCCGCGCTGTGCTTCCGTCCTGACCCGCGCAACGACGGCGGAGCTCGATCCTGAATCAGCGGACCCTTCGGGGGTGGCCGGCTATCGACTGGCCATCGCAATGAGCATGCGCGCCTGGCCCAAGGGCTCGGAAATGGTGGTGTGTGTCCCGCCCCAATTCGTGCAGGCACTTGCCGAGGTGTATCCGGCGGTGTCATCCCGGGCCGACTGTTCCTGGCCAGAGCCGCGAAAGACGGGCACACGGCTCCGGCATACTCCGTCCGGGCGCGAGGCCGTGGGAGTGGAGGTGTCGGCTCAGGAATCGATCGCAGAGGACCGGAGGCGGCTCACTTTTGCCTATCACGCGGCCGGTCTCTGGGCCGGGGGATTCGAGTGCACCATCGAGCGCGTTACGGGTGTCTGGACACCCATCGCATGCCGGGGAACGTGGATATCGTGAAGTTGAGAGGCGCTCTGGGCTCCCATCGCGGGATCGGCATGCTGACGACAGCATGGGCGCGGAAGATGCTGGGTCGATCCGTACTTCTCGTCGCGCTACTCCTTCCGCGGCGCGTCATCGGACAAGCGCCTTCCGAACATCATTTCGATCAGCTTCGGCCGCCTGTGTCCCCCCGCCTGGGGGATGCGCCGGAAGTGTCCATCGGCGACGACAGTGCTCCGGAATACCAACTGTTCCGGGTCAGTGGCGCAGTGAGGCTGGCGGATGGGCGTTTCGCGATCCTGAACGGCGGAACCAACGAGATCCGGATCTTTACGCCTGAGGAATCTGCCGACATCCTCGACTTCAGGGATCAGCCGCCTTGCGGAGAGCAGGACGTTGTACAGCCCCGCGGGGAAACTTCTCGACACGCTGGGCACCGCACCGGGGATGGCGGGTGTGATCCGCAGTTCGGGAGAAAGCCTCGAGATCCTGCGTCCGCTGGTGGCTCCGACGACAACGTACGCGATAGGCGGATCGATGCTCTGGATCGAGACAGGAGAGAGTCGACGTCTGGACTTTCTCGATCTCGACAATCGAGTTGACGGGGTCATTACCTGGAACGGGCCGGATCTGAGCATGACGCCTGCGTATAGGCAGGCCATCATCGACGAAGCGGTGGAGAGCGTGCCCGAGGAGAGTCGAACTATGTATCGTGCTTCGATGGAGCGCCGACCCGTACCCGAGACGATTCCCGCGACCCGTCGAGTGACTTCGGATCACGAAGGGCGAGGTTGGCTGGAACTGGCGCCCCCGCCGGGCGGTGACGGGCCACGCACCTGGATCATCTTCAACCTCGAGGGCGCTCCTGAGGCCCGCGTCGAGCTGCCTCCCAACATGTCGCTGCGGTCGGTTCTCGACGACGCTGTTCTCGTGGTCGAAAGGGATGACTTCGACGTAGAGCACGTCCGCACCTATCGATTTTCGGGCGCTTGAGAAGTGTCGAGCGCACCGCATGCCCCCGCCGCCGACGCCTCCGTCATCGACTGGCTCCTCGACGCTGACCCGTCGATTCGAGGCGTAAGGGTGGGGCGCATTTCTGCTCGATCAACAACGTCCGGACGGGAATCGGGGCGAGGGACAAGCACGCCTCTCTGGTGGTCGAATTTCTATACCCTACTCTTCCTGCGCGACCTGGGCCTCCATCCGAGGAGTTCTCGCGCCCGCGAAGCCGTCGCTCGCGTCCGGGAGAATGTCACCTGGGGACCAGCGTTCGGTGATTCGCCTTTCTTCGAGGGTGAGGTCGAGCCGTGCATCAACGGCCGGGTCGTCGCGCTGGGTGCCTATTTCGGTCAACGAAGTGATCGTCTCGTCGATCGGCTCCTGAGCGAGCAACTCGAGGATGGCGGCTGGAACTGCGAGGCGGAGCGCGGCTCGACACGCTCCTCGTTCCACACCACGATCTGTGTGCTGGAGGGACTGCTCGCGTTCGAGGAGGCCTTTGGCAGTTCATCGGCCGTAACCGCCGCGCGAAGGGGGGCTGAGGAGTACCTCCTCGAGCGTCGTCTCCTGAGGAGGTTGTCCACCGGCGCCGTAGTCGATCCCGCATGGACGCGCTTCGCGTTTCCGCCTCTTTGGCACTATGACGTCCTCCGTGCGCTCGACTACCTGCGCGCCGCGGGTCTGCGGTCGGACGATCGCGTCGCGGAGGCCTTGCAGACGGTGGTTGAGCGGCGTCAGGAAGACGGGTTGTGGCTGCTTG
>JBBSOM010000307.1:0-4642 GCA_038259715.1 Longimicrobiales bacterium | reverse complement strand
GAAGGAGGCGATCATGAACATCCTCTACTTCCGCTTCGCCAACAGCTTTCTCGAGCCCATCTGGAATCGGAACTACGTGGCCAGTGTCCAGATCACCCTGGCCGAAAAATTCGGTGTGAATAAGCGCGGCGCCTTCTATGAGACCGCGGGCTGCCTCCGGGACGTCGTCGAGAACCACCTCTTCCAGGTCGTCGCCCTACTGGCCATGGAACCGCCTCCGTACCGCGGGTACGGGTCGGTGCACGCCGAGAAGGCCGAGGTGTTCCGAGCCGTCCGTCCCATGAAGCCGCGTGACCTGGTGCGCGGCCAGTACGTCGGGTACCGCAAGGAGCCCCGCGTTTCCAGGGATTCTGATGTCGAGACCTTCTGCGCCGCACGTCTCTTCATCGATTCGTGGCGTTGGGCAGGCGTCCCCTGGTTTCTCCGCTCCGGAAAATGTCTCCCCGAGACGGCCGCCGAGGTCCTGGTCCAATTGAAGCCACCGCCGACGAGGTTGTTCGGCGACGCTACCTCATCCTCGGAGCGAGCGAACTATCTGCGCTTTCGCCTTTCTCCGGATGCCGGCGTGGCGCTGGCCGCACGCGTGAAGCTGCCCGGAAAGGAGTTTGTCGGCGAACAACGGGAGCTTTATCTCTCCGAGGAGATGCCGGGCGTCCAAGCTCCCTACCAGCGGTTGCTGAGTGACGCCATGGCCGGCGACGGCGCGCTCTTCACCCGTGAAGACTCGGTCGAAGCGGCTTGGGCGGTGGTGGATCCGGTGCTCGAGAAGCATTCTCCCGTGATCCCCTACGAGCGCGGTACCTGGGGTCCCGCGGAAGCCGACGCGCTCATCGAGAAGTATGGTGGATGGCACAACCCAGACTACGACGGGTCATCCGACGGCGCGTCCGAGTAGACCCCAACCGCGCTATCTCACTTCCCGCGGAAATCGATATGGACCTGAAGGCGGAGCTCGCATCGTTCGGGCATGAGCAGGTGACCGTGGGTCACGACGCCGCCACGGGCTACGTGGGAATCCTGGCCGTGCACAGCACCACACTCGGACCGGCGGTGGGCGGAACTCGTGTGTGGACCTACGGTTCGTTCGATGACGCCATGACCGATGCGCTCCGGTTGTCCCAGGGTATGACGTACAAGAACGCCCTTGCCGGGCTGCCCTTCGGAGGCGGGAAGGCGGTCATCCTCGGTCCCGCCCCCTCGGGGGATCCCGCCCGCGCCGCCTTCTTCCGAACGCACGGGCGGACCATCGATCGTCTGGGCGGGATCTTCATCACGGGCGAGGACGTGGGGACGTCGCCCGGGGACATGGAGTCCATCGCGGAGGAAACGAGCTTCGTGGCCGGGCGGACCCAGGGCATGGGCGATCCTTCGCCGTTCACCGCGTTGGGCGTGCGGCGGGCGATGCAGGCGGTGGCGGCGGAGATCTGGAGATCCGACGACCTGGAGGGCAGGACCGTCGCCATCCAGGGACTGGGGAACGTCGGGTCCCATCTCGCCGCGGAGCTCTACGACATGGGCGTTCGCCTGATCGTGAGTGACCCCGATCCGGAGCGGGTCGCGAGCGCGGTGACGCTCTACCAGGCGGAGCCCGTCGCCGTGGACGGCATCCTGGACGCCCGGGCAGACATCTTCGCTCCGTGCGCCATGGGAGGCGTGCTGGATCACGATGCGGTGGAGCGACTGCAGGTAGCAGCCGTCTGCGGCGGCGCAAACAACCAACTCATGCGCCCCGAAGACGGTGACCGTCTGCGGGCGCACGGCATCCGCTATGTGCCCGACTACGTGGCGAATGCCGGTGGAGTCATCAGCGGGAGCGTGGACATCGCTGGGTGGGATGTCGAGCGCATGAGCGACGCGCTGGACCAGATCTACGACACCGTGCGCGAGGTCTTCGCGCTGGCCGCCAATCTGGGGGTCGGCACCCATGTGGCCGCGGACCGGATGGCGGAGGCGCGGCTGGCCGCCGCGCGGGGAAGGCATCCCTGGAAGAGCGCGGCGGAGGCGTAGTGGTCCGAATGATCCAGGAACGCCTCACCGAACTCCGGCTCGCCTTCCGAGTCCTGTCGCGAATGCTCGGTACCACGCTGCTAACCGTGCTGACGCTCTCCGTCGGCATCGGCCTCCCTGCCCTTATGTACTCCCTCGTGGACAGAGCGCTCCTGGCGCCACTCCCGTTCGCCGAAGGGGACAGGATCGTGCGGATCGGTCGCACGGGACCGGCGTCGGCCACGGAAGCCGACTACACCTATTGGTCGGACCATCAGGGGGTGTTCGAGGCCGTGGGCATGTCGTCGACCCGCAACGTAGTCCTGTCCGTGGACGGTGCCGGTGGCGCGCCGGTTTCAGCCGCTGCTCTGACCGCGTCGACTCTGCCGCTGCTCCGGGTCCAACCCGTGCTGGGTCGAGGCTTCACGGAGGCCGATGCGGTCGTCGGGGCCCAGGCCGTCGTTCTCCTCGGGTATACGGTGTGGCAGCAGCGCATGCGAGGAGACCCCGGCGTGATCGGGCGAACGGTGCGCGTCGACGGCCGGCCGGCGGATGTCGTGGGCGTGATGCCTTCTGGCTTCGGCTTTCCCATCCAGCAGGCGTTGTGGACACCCCTGGGCGTCGACCCACTCCGCGCCGCGGACTCCGGCAGTGCCTGGATCTTCGGGCGGCTCCGCGATGGGGTGACGCCTCGTTCGGCGGCCCGCGAGCTGTCCATCCTGGACGCGCAGCGACCGGGAGCGCCATCCGGTGACGGTGAGGCACAGGTGTCGGTCGTGGGCTACACGGACTTGTTCGAGACATCGGGGTCGTCCCGGGCCCTGGCGGGCTTGATGCTCGGGGTGGCGTTTCTGGTCCTGCTCGTCGCGTGCTCCAACGTGACCACGGTACTGCTGGCCCGCGCGTCTGCCCGAAGTCGCGAGGTGGCCATCCGCAGGGCCATGGGCGCCTCACGGGCACGCATCGCGGCGCAATTCTGGGTGGAGGTTTCCGTGCTGGCGGCCATGGGCGGCTTGGGTGGCACTGCAGTGGCCGGGCTCGGAGCGGGCCTGGTGAGGCGGGCGCTACCAACCACCGGTATGCCGTTCTGGATTCAGGTCAGAGTGGAGCCGTCCATTGTGGTCTTCGTCGTGTTTGCAGCGGGTCTGGCGGCGATTCTCGCCGGTGTGATTCCGGTCGTGCACGCGTCCGGCGAGAACCGGCACGACCTGCTGAAGAACGGTTCGAGAGGTGGCTCCAGGCGGCAGCTCAGTCGGGTGATGAGCCGTGTGATCGGCGTTGAGATGGCGGTGTCGTTCGTGTTGCTCGTGGGTGCCGGCCTCTTCCTCCGCAGCGCGATGAATTTCTACGGCACCGAGTACCCGTTCGACCCCGACGGCGTCGAATCCCTCAGGGTGCGTGCGCCCGACGCGGAGTACACCGACGGAGTCGGCAGGGCCGCGTTCCTGGCGCGGCTCGAGGCCGGAGTGGCGGACGTCCCGGGTGTGAGCGCGGTGGCCCTCACGACAGCTCTTCCGGGTGTCGGGGCGCCGCAACGGACGTTGATCGTGGAGGGCGCGAATGAAGGGTCGGACCGCATCCTCCCGCAGGTACGTTCGATCGCCGTAACCCCGGACTTCTTCCCGACGTTCCGGACATCCGCAGCTACCGGTCGCCTCTTCGACGCGGGCGACAGGCTGGAGACGCTCCCCGTGGCGGTCGTGAATGTCGCGTTCGCCGAGAAGTACTTCCCGAACGGGGCCTTGGGTCGCCGCGTGCGCTTCGACTCCGGCTCCGAGAAAGTGCCCTGGGCGACCATCGTGGGCGTCGTTCCCGACCTCATGGCTGGCGGGATGGAGGGAGGGCGAGACGAGGCCGTGTACCACCCGCTCGCACAGGCGCCGACCTCCGAGGTGATCGTGGCGGTCCGCACCTCGCTCACGGAGGCGCAGGTCTCGTCGTCGCTGCGTGACGCGGTGCGCGCGTTGAACCCGGACGTGGCAGTGTGGGCGTTCCGCCGCCATGACGAGGTGATCGATCTGGCCAACGCACAGTACGCATGGCTCAGTGCGCTCTTCGCGGTCAGCGGTGCGCTTGCCCTGGCCATGGCGGCGCTCGGACTCTACGGAGTGATGGCGTTCTGGGTCGGGCAGCGGACGCGAGAGATCGGCATTCGCATGGCCCTGGGCGGACAGCGCGGCCAGGTCGTGCGGCTGGTGGTGGGTCAGGGTATGGGCCATACATGGATCGGCCTCGGGGTTGGCGTGGCCCTGGCGATCCCATTGGGTTTCTCTCTGCAGGCCGCACTGTTCGACGTGCCGCCGTACGACCCGGTCGTATATGCCGGCGTCCTGGCCACCCTGGTTGCGACGGCATGTGTGGGATGTTGGGTGCCGGCCCTTCGCGCGACGCGGGTGGACCCTGTTGTGGCGCTCTCAGCGGAGTAGCCGGCGCGGGCCGAGGCTCGCCACTTCCGCATACGAAACGGGGCCGTCCTTCACTTGAAGGACGGCCCCGAGGCTCCTACGGAGTCGCTGGCGGTCAGACCGCTACGACGTTCTCCGCGGCAGGGCCCTTGGCCCCATCAACCACGTCGAACTCGACGCTGGCGCCCTCGGCGAGGGTCTTGAACCCATCAGCCTGGATGGCGCTGTGGTGGACGAAGCAGTCCTTGCTT
>JBBSOM010000306.1:0-4645 GCA_038259715.1 Longimicrobiales bacterium | reverse complement strand
TCTCCTTCAGGCCCTTCAGGTCGTCCCGTGCGCCGCGTACGGCGGCGTCGGTCAGCACGCGCGTCGTCTCCTGGACGGAAGCGGCCGAGATGAACGACTCGGTCGTGAGGCTCGCCTTCGTGATCCCGAGCAGAAGTGGCTCGGAACGCGCCGGCTTCTTGCCCTCGACGATCGCCGCCTGATTGACCTGGCGGAATTCCATCCGGTCCACATTCTCGCCCTCGAGCAACTGTGTTTCGCCCGCGTCGGTGATGCGCACCTTCTGCAGCATCTGGCGCACGATCACGCCGATGTGCTTGTCGTTGATCTTCACGCCCTGCAGACGGTAGACCTCCTGGATCTCGTTCAGGAGGTACTCCTGTACGGCCCGCGGCCCCTTGATCCGCAGAATGTCGTGCGGGTTGATGGGGCCCTCGGACAGACGGTCGCCGGCTCGCACCTGGTCGCCCTCGTGCACGCGCATGTGTTTCCCGACCGGCACGTCATACGTCCGGGACGGTCCGTTCTCCGGTGTCACGTGCACCTCACGCTTTCCGCGCTTGATGTCGCCGAAGCTGATGATGCCGTCGATCTCGGTGATGACCGCCGGATCCTTCGGACGCCGTGCCTCGAAGAGTTCCGCCACCCGCGGCAGACCCCCCGTGATGTCGCGGGTCTTGTACACCTCGCGACTGATCTTCGCAATGGTGTCGCCGGGCACGACCTTCGCGTTGTCGTGCACCGTGAGCTGCGCCCCCACCGGAATGATGAACTCCTTGCCCTTCTCGTTGGTCTTGGTATCTCGACGGATCTGGATGCTCGGGTGGAGCTTCTTGTCGCGGTCCTCGATGATCGTCATCTGGCGCCGACCGGTGGACTCGTCCAACTCCTCGCGCATCGTGATGCCCTCCACGATGTCCTGGAACTGGATGACGCCCGCGGAGTCGGCGACGATCGGTTCGGAGTAGGGATCCCAACTGAAGAGCAGGTCACCGGACTCGATCACCTGGCCTTCCTCGACCGATAGCGTCGCGCCATAGGGCACCGACAGACGGCTCCGGACCTGGCCTTCCTTCGTCTTCAGGACGATCTGCCCTTCACGGGACGTCACGATCCGGTCCTCGTTCGGCGTCGAGACGACGGTCACACGTTCGAGCGACACCTGACCGTCCATCTTCGACTTGCGCTGCGTGGTCGCAGCGATGCGGGCCGCCGTACCCCCGATGTGGAACGTACGCAAGGTGAGCTGCGTGCCCGGCTCGCCGATCGACTGCGCCGCCAGGATACCCACTGCCTCGCCAATGTCCACTTCCTTCATCGTGGCGAGGTTGCGGCCGTAGCAGGAGCGGCACACGCCCCGCTTCGACTCACAGGTGAGCACCGAGCGGATCTTGACCATCTGGATGCCGGCGTCCTCGACCGCCTCGGCTGATTCTTCGAGGATCAGCTCGCCGGCCTCGACCAACAGTTCTCCGTCGATCGGGTCATAGACGTCCTCGAGCGCCACATTGCCGACAATGCGATCGGCCAGCGGCTCGATGATGTCCTCGCCTTCCTTCAGCGCGGCCATCTCGAGGCCCAGGATCGTGCCGCAGTCCTCGGACGTGATCACCACGTCCTGCGCGACGTCCACCAGGCGACGGGTCAGGTAGCCGGCGTCGGCCGTCTTGAGCGCCGTGTCCGCCAGACCTTTCCGGGCTCCGTGCGTGGAGATGAAGTACTCCACCACGGTGAGGCCCTCGCGGAAGTTCGACTTGATCGGACTCTCGATGATCTCGCCGATGCCCCCTGTCAGCTTCTTCTGGGGCTTGGCCATGAGGCCGCGCATCCCGGCGAGCTGACGCATCTGGTCCCGGTTACCGCGAGCGCCCGACGTCATCATCATGTACACCGGATTGAAGCCGTCCTTGGACCGCTCCAGGTGGCGCACCATCGCGTCGGCCACGTCGTTGTTCGCGTGCGTCCACGTGTCGATGACCTTGTTGTATCGCTCGCCGTTCGAGATCACGCCGGAGGCGTAGGCACGCTGGAAGCGCGCGACCTGCTCATCCGCCTCCTTGAGGATCTCGGCCTTCTCGTTCGGCACCTCGAGGTCCTCGATGCCGACGCTGATGCCACCCATGGTGGCGTAGCGGAAGCCGAAGTCCTTGAGGGCATCGAGGAACGCCGTCGTCGTACTGAGCCCGACCTGGGTGAAGCACTCGAACGCGAGATCGCCCAGTTCCTTCTTGCCGAACGTCCGGTTCAAAAAGCCCAGTTCGTCCGGCACGATGGAATTGAACAGCACGCGGCCCACGGTGGTGCGGAGCCACGTGCCGATTTTTTTGCCTTCCTCGTCGAGGGCGGCATCGAACCAGTACCACACCGGCGTGTGGAAACTCACCTTGTCCTGGGCCACCGCCATTTCCACGGCGCCGTACGACCCGAAGCGGAGCGCGCCCTTGAAGATCTTGTCGAGCGCCTCGTCGGCTTTCTGGCGACGGCTCTTCGCGACCTTCGAGTCAGTCGCCGTGCGCTCGAGTTCGGCGATCTTCAGGCCCGGGTTGGTCAGGTAGTACGACCCGATGACCATGTCCTGGGTCGGCGCCGCAACCGGCCGCCCGTTCGAGGGCAACAGGATGTTGTTCGACGACAGCATGAGGACACGCGCCTCGAGCTGGGCCTCGAACGACAGGGGGACGTGTACCGCCATCTGATCGCCGTCGAAGTCGGCGTTGAAGGCGCCACACACCAGCGGATGCAGCCGGATCGCCTTCCCCTCGACGAGCACCGGCTCGAAGGCCTGGATGCCCAGACGGTGGAGCGTGGGCGCTCGGTTGAGCAGCACCGGATGGTCCTTGATGATGTCTTCGAGGACCTCGTACACCTTGGGATCGTCACGCTCGACGATCTTCTTGGCGCGCTTGACCGTTTCGGCCTCGCCCCGCTTCTCCAACTCGTGGATGATGAACGGCTTGAACAGTTCCACGGCCATGGCCTTGGGCAGACCGCACTGGTGCAGCTTGAGCTCGGGGCCGACAACGATGACCGAACGGCCCGAGTAGTCCACGCGCTTTCCGAGCAGGTTTTGGCGGAAGCGGCCCTGCTTGCCTTTCAGCATGTCGCTGAGAGACTTGAGCGGACGCTTGCCGCGACCGCGGATCGCCTTGGAGCGGCGGCCGTTGTCGAAGAGCGCGTCGACGGCCTCCTGGAGCATGCGCTTCTCGTTGCGGAGAATGACCTCCGGCGCGCGCATCTCGATGAGCTTCTTGAGTCGGTTGTTCCGGTTGATGACCCGACGGTACAGGTCGTTCAGATCGGACGTCGCGAAGCGACCACCGTCGAGCGGCACCAGCGGGCGAAGGTCCGGTGGAATGACCGGCACGACGTCCAGGATCATCCACTCGGGCTTGTTGCGATCCTCCTGCGTGGCACCCGAGTTGCGCAGCGCGTCCACGACCTTGAGCCGCTTCAGCTTCTTCTTCTTGCGGTGCTGGGACGTCTCGGTCACGATCTCGTGGCGCAGCCAGTCGGCCAGCCGGTCGAGTCCGCGCCCGTCCGTGTTCCGGTCGTGGATCTTGCGCTCGGGAGAGTCGAGCATTCGCAGGAGCGTGCGGGCCGCCTCCGCGCCGATCTCGGCCTTGAACGTCTCGTCGCCCTCGTCGCGCGCCTTCACGCGGAGGTCGTAGTACTCGTCCTCGTCGAGCAGATCCTGGAATTGCACTTCCTGCTTTCCGGGATCCGTCACGACATACGCCGCGTAATAGATGACCTTCTCGAGGTCGCGCAGCGTCATGCCGAGCAGGTATCCCAACTGGCTCGGCAGCGTCTTGAACAACCAGATATGCGCCACCGGCACGGCCAGTTCGATGTGGCCCATACGCTCGCGCCGCACCTTCGACAGCGTGACCTCCACGCCGCAGCGGTCGCACACGTGCCCACGAAAGCGGATGCGTTTGAACTTTCCGCAGTGGCACTCCCAGTCCTTTACCGGACCGAAGATACGCTCGCAGAACAGCCCGTCCCGTTCGGGCTTGAACGAGCGGTAATTGATGGTCTCGGGCTTGGTGACTTCACCGAACGACCAGCCCCGGATCTCTTCCGGAGAAGCGAGCTTCACCCGGATGAAGTCGAAGTCCGCCGAACGCTGTTCGCGGGTCCTGGGAAAATCGATCATTTCGTTTATTCTTCCTCGCCCAGAGTCACGGAAAGACCGAGAGCCTGCAACTCCTTCACAAGCACGTTGAACGACTCGGGGATCCCGGGTTGTGGCAGGTTGTCGCCCTTGACGATGGCCTCGTAGACCTTCGAGCGGCCCTGCACGTCGTCCGACTTCACCGTCAGGATCTCCTGGAGCGTGTGCGCGGCGCCGTAGGCTTCCAACGCCCACACCTCCATCTCCCCGAAACGCTGCCCGCCGAACTGAGCTTTCCCGGCCAGTGGCTGCTGCGTCACCAGAGAGTACGGCCCGATGGAACGGGCGTGGATCTTGTCGTCGACCAGGTGGCTCAGCTTCAGCATGTAGATGGCGCCCACCGTGATCGGAAAGTCGAAGCGACGTCCGCTCCGACCATCCCGCAACCAGATCTTCCCATTGGGGAGGACCTGCGCGTAGGCGAGCATCTCCACGACTGCCTCGTCGAGGCCCGACTTGATGCTCTTTCGGCCCCGGAGCTTCTGCACCGCC
>JBBSOM010000305.1:0-4658 GCA_038259715.1 Longimicrobiales bacterium | reverse complement strand
GGCCGACGATTTGGGGCTCCCGGTGGTCGCCACCAACGACGCGCACTTCCTCACGGCCCAGGACCACGACGCCCACGACGTCCTCCTGTGCATCGGCCTCGGCAAGGACCGCGACGATCCGAGCCGCATGAAGTACGACGACGGCCTCTACTTCAAGAGCGCGCCAGAGATCGCCGAGCGCTTTCCGGATCACCCGGAGGTGCTGGAGAACACGCTCAAGATCGGTGACGAGATCGACGTCGTCTTCGAGAAGAAGTACCACCTGCCCGGGTTCCCGCTCCCGAAGGCGCACACGGACGAGAACGACTATCTGGAGCACCTGGCCATCCAGGGCGCGCGGGAGCGCTTCGGCAGCCCGCTTCCGGACGCAGTGAGGCAGCGGTTCGACTACGAGTTGGGCGTCATCAAGGGAACCGGATACGCAGGCTACTTCCTGATCGTGCAGGACTTCATCCGGTGGGCGCGTGAGCACGACATTCCGGTCGGTCCCGGCCGTGGTTCCGCTGCCGGCTCGCTGATCGCGTACGCGCTCGGCATCACGAACCTGGATCCGATCGAGCACGAACTGCTCTTCGAGCGTTTTCTGAACCCCGAACGGATCTCGATGCCGGATATCGACATCGACTTCTGCTTCGAGCGGCGCGGGGAAGTCATCGAGTACACGCGCCAGAAGTACGGCAAGGACGCGGTCGGGCAGATCATCACGTTCGGCACCATGAAGAGTCGCGCCGTCATCCGCGACGTCGGCCGCACACTGGGCTTCGAGCCCGGCGAAACCGACAGGATCGCCAAACTCATCCCCAACACCCCAGGCCAGTCGTTCACGGTCGAACAGGCGGTCAAGGGGCTCAAGGAGGTCAAGGACCTCTATGAGCTGGACGAACGCCACCGGCAGCTCTTCGACTACTCGATGACGCTCGAGGGCCTCAACCGGCACGCCTCCGTGCACGCAGCCGGCGTGGTCATCGCGCCCGGTCCGCTGGACGAGTACGTGCCCGTGTGCATCCAAACGGGCAAGAACGGAGGCGACGGCGACGACGCCATGGTCGTCACCCAGTACGACATGAAAGGCCTGGAAGAGGTCGGCATGCTCAAGATGGACTTCCTGGGCCTGAAGACGCTCACGGTCATCCACGATGCCGTCCAGATGGTGCGGGCTCGACACGGGAGCCTGAAGAACACCGAGACCGACGAGGTCTACGAGACCATCGACGATATCCCGCTCGACGATCCGGCGGTGTACGGGATGCTGGCGCGCGGCGGCACGTCGGGCGTCTTCCAGTTCGAATCGAGTCTGGCCAACGACAAGCTCCGCTCGATGAAGTGCGACCGCTTCGACGACCTGGTCGCGACGAACGCGCTCATCCGTCCCGGTCCGCTCGACTCGGGCATGACCGACGTCTACATCAAGCGGAAGGTCGGCCGAGAAAAGGTCACCTACCCTCATCCGTCCCTGGAGAAGACGCTCGAGCCGACGTACGGCGTGATCGTGTACCAGGAGCAGGTCATGCGCATCGCGAACGTGCTCGCGGGCTACTCGCTCGGCGAAGCGGACGTGCTGCGCAAGGCGGTGGGCAAGAAGGACGCGGCGCTCATCCGGAGCGAGCTCGAGAAGTTCGTCGCGCGCGCCGTCGAACGAGGGATCGACAAGCGCCTGGCACAGGAACTCGCCGACCAGATCGAGACGTTTGGGCGCTACGGGTTCAACAAGAGCCACTCGGCCGCGTACTCCCTGGTGTCGTACCACACTGCCTGGCTGAAGGCGCACTACCCGGCCGAGTTCATGGCGGCTTTGCTGTCGTCGGTGCTCGACAAGACCGACGACGTGGTGAAGTACATCGGCGAATGCCGGGACCTCGCGCGTTTCGTACCAAGCGTCGAGGACGCGATCGCGGTGCTCCCGCCCGACCTGAACGAGTCGGGCTGGAAGTTCACGGTCACGGACGCCGATCAGATCCGTTTCGGTCTGGGTGCGGTCCGTGGGGTCGGCTCGGGTGCGGTCCACTCGGTCATCGATGCGCGCGTGGAGGGCGGAGGGTTCACCTCACTCTTCGACTTTCTGGAGCGCATCGATACGCGCGCGCTCAATAAGCGAGCCTGCGAAGCTCTCATCGCCGCCGGCGCGCTGGACGCCTTCGGCGAGCGATCGCGCCTCCTGGCCGGTCTGGACACGGCGTACGCCGAGGTCCAGGCCCGCCACGCCGAACGCGAGGCAGGACAGGCGTCGCTCTTCGGCGATGCGTCGTCGCTTCCCCGCACCGAGCCGCCCCTGCCCAACGTGCCGGCCTGGGACGAGCCCGAGCGGCTGGCGCGCGAGAAGGAGGCCCTCGGCTTCTTCATCTCCGGCCACCCGCTCGACCGGTACCGCGAGGTCGTGCGCGCGTTCGAACCGGTGACCTCGGCCACGCTGGGAAACTACCCCGGGCAGGCAATCGACATCCCCTGTGTGGTGACGTCGATCGCGCGCCAGATCTCCCGCAAGGACAACTCGGAGTGGGGCAAAATCACGGTCGAGGACTTCCAGGGCACCGCGACCATCCTGGCCTTCCGTGAGGTCTGGCAGAAATGCAAGGACGTCCTGCAGCAGGATGCCGTCGTGCTCGTGTCCGGGAAGGTCAGCGGTCGGGAGCGTGACGAGGAGGATCCGCCCATCTTCCTGGACGCCGCTCGCCCGCTCGACGACGTCGCGGGCTCCGGCGACCTGGCGCTCCAGATCGATCTCGAACCGGGCGCGAAGGTCACGGATGGCGCCTTCATCGAGGCGAGGAAGATCCTGCTCGCCCATCCCGGATCCTCCCCCGTCGTGCTTCAGATCGGCTCAGACAACGGGGAGCAGGCCCCGAAGCTCAAGTCACGGTCGCTGAACGCGATGCCCGATGCCGAAACGCTAGGGGCGCTTCAGAAGCTGTTTGGACGGGGGAATGTCCGGCTGGTTCGGTCGTTCGTGCCCTCGCCACCGGACTCGAGCGGGAACTGGTAGCGACCGCTCACTCGTCGTCGGCGGCCTTGAGCATCGGGCTGGTTTCGATCCAGTACTGCTCCACCTTGTCCCGCAACTTCCGGAGTTGGGCCTCGCGTTTTTCGTCCCCGCGAAGGTGGTACCGGGCAGCCGCCAGCGCCCGGAAGGCGCGCCACAAAGCCCTCGACGCCGGACTGCGTTGGGAGTCGCGCCGGTACTCGCCCTTGACACGAGCGAGGACCCACTCCGCCAACTCATCGGTCACACGAAGGGATTCGGCCTCTTCCCCCAGCTCCTTGTGGAGGAATTGCTTCAGACGCCGGTTGAAGCCCTTCGGCGCTCCTGCGACGACAAATACCGAGAGGTCATCACGTTCGAGCCATTCACGCGCCATGTCGGATCCCTTCCCCACGGATTTCGGCAATGCTCCTCACAGGGTATACCGCGGATAAGCCGCGACGTTCCCTCGATGCATTGGGGAGGCATGGTAAAGGGAGGCGGAAGGAACGCCGCGAGTCGACGAACCCGGGCGCGCGCGGCCGTTCCGCACGCCCCCCGTTCCGCACCCTCGTCGACCCTTCCAATCCGGTCCACGGGATGAGAGACTTCAGCGCGGGCCCGCGTCTGGACGCAGCGGCTCCGATCGAAAAGCTCCCGCGAAACCGGCGCCCTTGGCGCCCAAAGCCCCGGAACGACCCATGAACGAGCGTATTCTCCGGTCTCTCGGCATCGACGACGTGAACCCCGGCGGCTTCGCCGGGACCTGGATCGGGTCTGGGCCGGAGCTGGACGTCTTCTCGCCCGTCGACGGCACCAAGCTGGCCACCGTACGTCAGGTCACCGAAGAGGAGTACGATCAGGTCGTCGACCGTGCGCACGAAGCGTTTCTGGAGTGGCGCAAGGTACCCGCGCCCAGGCGCGGAGAGGTCGTTCGTCAACTCGGTAACAAGCTGCGGGAGAAGAAGGACGATCTGGGCGCGCTCGTCACGCTCGAGATGGGCAAGATCCTGATCGAGGGCCAGGGCGAAGTGCAGGAGATGATCGACATCTGCGACTTCGCCGTCGGCCTGTCCCGCCAGCTCTATGGGCTGACCATGCAGTCGGAGCGGGTGGACCATCACATGCGGGAGCAGTGGCATCCACTCGGTGTGGTCGGCGTGATCAGCGCGTTCAACTTCCCCGTGGCGGTGTGGAGTTGGAACGCGGCGCTCGCCGCGGTCTGCGGGGACAGTACGGTGTGGAAGCCCGCGTCCAAGACGCCGCTCACCGCGATCGCGGTCACGAAGATCGCGGCCGAGGTGTGTGTCGAGAATGATGTCGACCCGGCCATATTCTCCCTGGTAATCGGCAAGGGCTCGACGGTCGGCGACCGCATGCTCCACGACAAGCGCGTGCCCTTGATATCGGCCACCGGGAGCACGCCGGTCGGCAAACATGTCGCCGAGGTCGTGGGCGAGCGCCTGGGGCGCACGATCCTGGAGCTGGGCGGCAACAACGCGATCATCGTCACCCCGCACGCCAACATGGACCTCGCGCTTTCGGCCATCCTCTTCGGCTCGGTCGGCACCGCCGGCCAACGGTGCACGAGCACGCGGCGCATCATCGCGCACGCCTCGATCCGCGACGAGTTGGTGCGCCGCCTGGTGGCCGCGTACGAGTCGGTGCCCATCGGCGACCCGCTCGACGGGAAGACGCTCAT
>JBBSOM010000304.1:0-4658 GCA_038259715.1 Longimicrobiales bacterium | reverse complement strand
GGGAATCTGCGGTGGCGACGTTCCGGCAGCGCGGGTGCGCTCGCTGGCCTCGTCCCTGAACGGCCTCCCCGGCGCGCCGGGGGCGAACGACCGACTCAAGCTGCAGCAGGCGGAAGCTGTGGCGGGCGACATCGCGGACGCGGTGAACCGGGTCTTCAGCGAACGGGTGGCACCCTTCCGCGACGCGCTGCGTAGTGCGGGATACACGCCGTTTCCGGTGCTCGAACCCCTGAAGCATCCAGGCGCTTGAAGGGCAAACCTCCCCAGGAGATTCCCGATCCATGTTTCGAAAGACTCTGCTCTGGGCCTCGACGAACCCGTTCCTGGCTGAACGCCTTCCGAAGTATCGGTTCGTGCGGAGAGCCACCCGCCGCTTCATTCCTGGAGAGACGCTGGGAGATGCGGTCGATGCAGCGCAACGACTCTGGTCGAGCGGGTTGTCCACGACGTTCACGGTTCTCGGCGAGAACGTGGCGACCCCCGCGGACGCCGACACCGTGGTGGCGCAGTATCTGGAGATGTTGGAGGCCATCCGGAGCGCGGACCTCGACACCGAGGTCTCGGTCAAGCTGACGCAGCTCGGGCTCGACCTGGGCCTCGACGAGGCTCGCACGCGGCTCAGCCGCGTGGTGCGCGCGTGCGGCCCGGGTGGGGTGGTGTGGGTGGACATGGAATCCTCTGCGTACGTCGACCGCACCCTCGAGGTGTTCCGTGCGGTCCGCGAGGATCACCAGAACGTCGGGCTGTGCCTTCAGGCGTATCTGAAACGCACCGAGGCCGACCTCGAGAGCCTCCTCCCGCTCCACCCGGCCATCCGCCTGGTGAAGGGCGCCTACCTGGAGCCACCCGAACTGGCGTTCCCGAAGAAGGAGGATGTCGACCAGAACTACATCCGGCTCACGAGCACGCTTCTGCGCGCCCGTAAGAACGGACAGGTGGGGCGGCCGGTATTCGGCACGCACGATGCCCGCATGATCAACGAGGCCAACCGCATGGCCTTCGAGTTGGGGCTGGCCAAGGACACGTACGAGCTGGCGATGCTGTACGGGATCCGCACTCCCGAGCAGGAGCGACTGGTTCGCACGGGCCATAGCGTGCGCGTCCTGGTCTCGTACGGGAGCGCCTGGTTTCCCTGGTACGTGCGTCGCCTCGCCGAGCGTCCCGCCAACGTCTGGTTCGTCGTGAAGCAGATGTTCGGATGAGTGGACCTGAGGGTGTGCCGGCGGAGCCGGTGCGGTCCGTCGGCCGGAGAGAAACAACCTCGGCCGGGGACGAGCCGTTCGACCAGGACCCGCAGCGGTGGGGCATCCTGGCGCTGATCTCCGCCGGACTCCTCCTGGGGATGAGCGCGTGGTTCACGGCGAGCGCGGTGGCCCCCGAACTCGAGTTGCGGTGGTCGCTCACGAGCGCGCAGGTCGGCTGGCTCACCACCGTGGTCCAACTCGGTTTCGTGACCGGGACGGCCGCGGCCGCGCTCCTCAACCTGGCCGACGTCTTCCCGTCGCGGGGGTACTTCAGCGTCTCCGCCCTCCTGGCCGCGGTCTCGAACGCCGCGCTCCTCCTGGCGCCCGGATATGCGGCCGCCCTCGGCACCCGCTTCCTGACCGGCTTCTTCCTGGCGGGGGTCTACCCGCCCGGCATGAAGATGATCGCCACCTGGTTCCGGTCGGCTCGCGGAATGGCCATCGGCACGGTGGTCGGGGCGCTCACCGTCGGCAAGGCGACGCCCTACCTGCTCAAGGGCCTCGGGGGCGCGAAGGTCAGCCTGGTCGTGCTGGGCGCGTCCGGCGCCGGAGCCGTCGCGGCCGTGCTGGTGGCGCTCATCTACCGCGACGGGCCCTACCCGTTCGCCCGCCGGACCTTCTCGTGGGGCCTGGTCCTGCGGATTCTGCGCCACCGGCCCACCATGTTGGCCACGGGTGGATACCTCGGCCACATGTGGGAGTTGTACGCGATGTGGACCTGGGTCCCCGCCTTCCTGTTGGCCGCCGCGGCCGGATCCGGCGGCCCGGGGCAGGAAATCGTCGAACTGGTGGCTTTCGGAGCGATCGCGGCGGGTGGTCTCGGGTGCGTGTGGGGTGGATTGGCCGCCGACCGCATGGGGCGGCATCGCGTGGTGAAGCTGGCGATGGCCATCAGCGGGGTGTGCAGCGTCGGCGTCGGAGCGCTCTTCCATGCGCCCTTCGTGTGGCTGGCGCTCGCGACCTGGGTGTGGGGCTTCTTCGTCGTGGCCGATTCGGCGCAGTTTTCGGCCATGGTCACCGAGGTGGCTCCTCGCGACGCGGTGGGCACGGCGCTCACGCTCCAGACGTCGATGGGCTTCCTGTTGACGATGGTCACCATCCAGGCGGTCCCGCACATGGTCGACGCGTTCGGGTGGACCTGGGCCTTTCCGGTTCTGGCGCTCGGGCCCGCCGGGGGGATCCTGAGCATCCGGGCGCTGGCGCGCGTGCGATGAACCGAAGCCAACTGGGCCGCTGGGCCCCTCCCCTCATCGCCATGGTCCTTCTGGCTCTGGCCCTGGTGCTCCTGCACCGGGAACTGAAGGCGTTCACGATCGATGAGGTCCTGGAGAGCGTGCGCGGGATCCCGAACCTGCGCCTGCTCGCCGCGCTCGGCTTCATGGCGATCTCCTACCTCATGCTCACGGGGTACGACTGGCTGGCGGTCCGCTACGTCGGCGCCGACCTCCGCTACCGGCAGGCGGCGTTCGCCTCGTTCGTGGGCTATGCGTTCAGCCAGTCGATGGGCTTCCCGCTCGTCACCGGCGCGCCCCCGCGGTACCGGCTCTATACGTCGTGGGGCATCGAGACGCCCGATATCGCGCGTATCGTCGCTTTCTATACGGGCACGTTCTGGCTGGGCTTCCTGGCCATGGGGGGGCTGGCCTTCCTGGTGGAGCCGCCTCCGTTCCCACCACCGCTCTCGGGACTGTCCTACGCGGCGCGGCCCGTCGGGGCGATCCTGGTCGCGATCGCGCTGGGCTACCTCTTCTGGGCGCGACGCGGGGGCCCGGCCCTCCGACTCGGGCGGTGGACGCTGCCCCTGCCGACCCTGGACATGGCCATCAAGCAGCTCGTGCTCTCCTCGGCCGACTGGGTGGCTGCCGCCCTCACGCTCTACGTGCTCCTGCCCGCGGACGCGCAGATCGGGTTCGGCCCGTTCCTCGGCACGTTCATGCTGGCGCAGATGATCGGCGTCGCCAGCCAGGTACCCGGCGGTCTCGGCGTCTTCGAAGTCACGCTGCTCGTGGCGCTTCCGGGCCCGGTGTCCAGCCGGTCGATCGTGGCCGCGGTGGTAGCGTACCGGGTCATCTACTACCTCGTTCCACTCGTGCTTGCCGCGGCCGCGCTCGGCGTCTTCGAGCTGCGGCGGAGGCGCGAGCGGCTCAGCCAGGTGCTGGACGTCATCGGTCCTGCCGTGTCGAGCACGGTCCCCCTCGTGCTCGCGGCCACGGTCTTTGTGGCCGGAGGACTGCTGCTCGCCACGGGCGCGATCCCCACCCAGGGGCGCCTGGCCTGGCTCGGAGCGCCCCCGCTGATCCTGTTGGAGGCCTCCCATTTTCTGAGCAGTCTGGTCGGAGCGGGGCTCCTGATCGTCGCCTGGGGTCTGACCCGCCGTCTCGATGGCGCCTTCCATGCCACGCTCGGGCTCCTGGGCGCGGGCGCGATACTCTCGGCGATGCGCCCCGGCGGCCTGCTTGCCGCGATGGTGCTTCTGCTGGTGCTGCTCGCGCTCGCGCCCGCCCGCCGGGAGTTCTTCCGGCGCTCCACGCTGCTCACGGAGCCGCTGTCCCCGGAGTGGGTCTTCGGCGTCGGCGCGGTTCTGGTCGGCACGACGTGGCTGGGCCTCTTCGCCTATCGGAGCGTCGCGTACTCGCACGACCTCTGGTGGCAGTTCGCGCTCTACGGCGACGCACCCCGCTTCCTCCGTGGTTCCATCGGTGCCGGGGTGGTCGTCCTGGCCTTCGCGATCCTCCGCTTGCTCCGCCCGCCGGAGCCGGAAGAGGCCACTATTCCCGAGCGGATCCCGGAGGCTGTGGAGCGGCTCGTCGAAGCGTGTCCGCGCACCTCGGCCAAGCTCGCCTATCTCGGCGACAAGAGCTTTCTGATTTCCGCGCAGGAATCAGCGTTCCTCATGTTCGGCGTGGAGCGGAGGAGTTGGGTTGCGATGGGGGACCCGATCGGTGATCCCGACACCTTCACCGAACTCGTGTGGGCATTCCGGAGCCGGGCCGTGCGGCACGGTGGATGGCCGGTCTTCTATCAGGTCCGGCCGCAATTTCTTCCGCTCTACGTGGACGCGGGCCTCAACCTGCTCAAGCTCGGGGAAGAAGCCTTGATCCCGACCGAGACGTTCTCGTTGGAAGGGGGCAAGCGATCCGGCTTCCGGTATACGATCCGGAAGATCGAGAAGGAGGGTGGCTCGTTCGAGGTGATCCCGGCCGAAGCCGTTCCCGCTGTCCTGCCGCGGCTCCGCGAGGTGTCGGACGCATGGCGGGCAGCCAAGGGGATCCACGAGAAGAGCTTTTCCCTTGGATCGTTCTCCGAGCCGTACATCTCTCGCTTTCCCGCGGCTGTCCTGCGCAAGGAGGGCCGCGTGGTGGCATTCCTGAACGTGTCGCTCGGCGCTGACTTCGATGAATTCTCCGTCGACCT
>JBBSOM010000303.1:0-4680 GCA_038259715.1 Longimicrobiales bacterium | reverse complement strand
CGGCGGGCAAGCGCCCATCGAACAGAAACGCGGCGACGTGACCGTCCAGGTCGAGGTCGAGACCATCGTGGTCGTGGCCGTGAACTACCGCAACGGCACCGTGAACACGGGCCTACGCGTGGTCGACGCGTCGGCGACCTCCGTCGGTGACACGGTGCGCGCCACCATCGACTACGAGCGCACGGGCAACGCCGCCTACCTCGGCCGGGTCCTGGCCGAGCTGGTGGACGCGAGCGACAACACGGTCGCCTCGGCCGAAGAAGTGCTCGCCGTCTACACGACGATCCGTCGGCGGCTCGATCTGGTCCCACCGGCCGGTACCGCAGGACCGTTCAAGGTCCGCTTCACGATGGACTCCAACCGGGACGACCTGCCCCCGGGCGGCGCGCTCCCGAGCGAACGCATCGTCCGCGAAGTGGAGGTCCGGTAGAGCCCGGTTCATCCTGGGTTCACCGCACTCGCTCCCATTCATGCATACCTTGCATCCCCTTCGGCGTCCGATCGCTCCGGCAGGTTGGCTAACGGCCCTGGCGGCCCTCGCAGTCTGCGTCGGCCTGACAAACCCCCACCCGGTGGCGGCTCAGGCCGAACCGGGCGGGGCCCAGCAGGCCGGAGCCTACGAGGAGGGCTTCTTCGAGCTCTACGTACGGGGCCTCGCCAGCCGCATCACGGTCACCACGCTGGTGGACGCGCGCGGGTCGGTGCTGATCCCGGTGCGCCCGATCGCGGAGTACGTGGGCATCCCCATGAAGAACGACGGTCGCCGGCTGGCCCTCGAATGGCCGCCCAGTGTGTGGAGCACCGTGCTCGACCGGGACGCCCACACCCTCGCCGTCGGCGAGGAGACCGACACCATTCCGCCTGCGGAATGGGTGGAGCGCGATGGCGAGATCTACGTTTCGAGCCAGGTGCTCGGACGGATTCTGGCCTCCCGGGTCGACGTGGACTGGGCCGACCTGACGATCGTGCTGTCCGAGACCGCTGAATTTCCAGCCACAAGGCGCCTCGAGCTCGAGGCCCGCCGCGCCCGTGAGCGGCTCGCCGCCAACCGCTTTCCCCTCGAACAACCCGGGCTGCCCTTTACGCCGCGCACAGGCGCAGGTACCGGCACGTGGGGCCTGACCCTCGCCGGTTCGGACGGCCTGTATCGCGGCTCCTTCCGGGCGGCGGTGGGAGGGAGTCTCTGGGGCGGCGCCGCGGAGATGGGCGGCTCCCTGGGCTTCGGGGATCACGTAGGGAGGTCGTTCTCGGACGGTTACGCCCGCTATTCACGGGTATTTCCGAATGGCAAACTCGTACGTCAACTCCAGCTCGGGAGCGTGCTTTCCGACGGTCCGGTCGCTCGCCGCATCGCCGGCTTCACGCTGACCAACGAACCGTACACGCTACCTCGCTTCTTCGCGGAGGCGCTCATCGAGCCCACCGTACCGGCCGGATGGGAGTACGAAGTCTACCAGGGAGACCAACTGGTCGGGGTCTCGGCCGCCGGCCAACCCGGCGATCTGCGGGCGCCTCTCAACTACGGCAACACCCCCGTACGTGTCCGCATGATCGGACCGGCGGGACAGGAACGAGTCGAAGAACTCCTCTACGTCGTCCCACCCACACGACTTCCCGAGGGTCAGTGGCGCTACAGCCTCGGAGGCGGTCCGTGCCAGGATCCCTCGTGCGACAACTACACGTTTGGGCAGCTACGCCACGGCTTCACCTCCTGGATGACCGGTGGCCTGGGCGTCGACCGCCTGGATCCGACGGAAGGGAGCGCGAAGACGCGCCTCTTCGCCGATCTGGGTGTGACGCCGCTGCGGCCCCTCAGCGTCGACATGCAGGTGCAGCCGGGGTCCTTCTTCCAGACCAACGCTTCCTGGTCCACCCTCGACGAGGGTGTGTTCGGGGCCTCCTACGCGTGGACCCGGCCCACGGGTGACGCCCCGACGCTGGACGGATGGTTCGGACAACTCAACGCCGGCGTCCCGGTCAATGTGCTCGGCGGGCGGACCGTCTCGGGGCGTCTGCTGCTGCGCGGAGCCGAGCGGACCTCGACGGATTCCTGGCAGGCCGAGCTTTCCACCTCGCTTCGGCGCTCGTATGTCTCCCTGGACTTCGAATCCGGCCTCCAACTTCGGCGCGTCCTCACGGCCCACGCGTTCACTCCGCTGGGATCGAAGTACTCGCGCTATGTGCAGGACCTCGCCACGTCCGTAGCTCTGGGCGCCACCTCGCGCGGGCCCGAGTTGTTGGAGATGGGTGTGTCTTTCCGCCCGGTGGAGACCGGCAGCGTCAGCCTGGACCTCCGCGTTCGCCGTGGCTCGGCCCCGCTGCTCAGCATCGGCTTCGTGACCCGGCGCCGTGAAGGCTACTTCCAGGCGCGTGCGGCCCAGGGGAGTGGCGCGGGGGTCTTCCTGTCAGGGGATGGCGGCGTGGCATGGGACCCCGAGGTCGGCGTCGTCCCGCTCGCCTTCCAGAGCGTCGGCCGGTCGGGCGTGCGCGGGCGCGTGTTCTACGATCGGGACGCGAGCGGCACCTGGACGGACGGCGACCAGCCGGCGGGTGGAGTGACGGTCCAGGTGCTCGGAAATCGTGTGACGACCGCGCCGGACGGGACCTATCAAGTCTGGGAGATCCGTCCCTACGAGGTGACGCGCGTCGCGGTCGATTCCCTGAGTATCGATCCGAGTTGGGTGCCCACACCCCGGGAAGTGCTGCTGCGCCCCTCACCCAACCTGTTCAACGGTGTCGACCTGCCGCTGGGACGCACCCGGGAGGTGACCGGGTCCGTGGAACTCGGCGGCGAGCACCCGCACCCCCTGGCTGGCGTTGCCGTCGAGGTACACGCGCCAGACGGAACGCTGGTCGCCAGCGAACGCACGTTCAGTGACGGTGTCTTCTACTTCCAGCGCATCCCACCCGGGCGGTACACGATTACCGTGGGCCGTGCATCGCTCGACGCACTCGGCGTGCCGCCGGGGGCGGCGATCGAAGTGGTGGTGCCGGCGGGCGACGACGCGCCGGTGGAACTCGTGCCGATCCGGATCGAGCCGGGTGGGGGATCATAGGGGGTTGCGTCAGCCGAAAAGATGTTGAGCGTTACAGCCAGACGACCAACGCTTCCGAGAAGGACTCGGTTGGAGGACCGTTCCTTCGAGGTCCATCGCCTCAAGGACCCGCGTGGCGAAGTTCAGGACGTACGTTGTGGCTGCCGCATTGGCCGTGGGCGCATCCCTGCTCACGGCCGATCGTGCGTGCTCCCAGGCAACGTCCGCCACGGTCCATGCATCCGCGACCGTCCTCAGCGCGGTGGGGCTTCAGGCCCCCACTTCGTTCAGACGGAACGGCCGTGACAGCGACCTTTCGCTGAACGGGGCCGTTCAGGTCACCAGCCCCGCTCCGCACATCCTGACCGCCCAGGTCGAGGCGTGGGGTCGACGGACGACGCTCCTCGAGTTCTCGCGCGTTCGTCCGGGACGGCTCGGCGCATTGCCCGAAGAAGTACGCGTGAGCGTCGCCGAGCGCTCGAACTCCGGCGTGGTGCGTGTGCTGTACACCGTCGCGGTCATCCTGTAGACCTGCTCTGGATCAGGGCCCGACCGGGAACGGTCGCCGGCCGCCGGCTGCCCTCAGTCGATGAGGCCGAGCTTCTTCCGTCGCATCCAGAGCACCTTCCGCGTCACCCCGAGTTCGTCGGCCGCGCGGGCCACCTGTCCGTCGCAGGCGTCGAGCGTCGCATCGATGTAGCGCCGCTCGACTTCCTCCAGGGTGAGCCCCAGGGGAAGCGAGAGGCCGGTGGAGACCGACCGGATCGACCCCGCTACCGGATTCGACCCGATGTCCGTACCTCCCCCTTCCGCGCGGACGGACGTGCCGCCCACGGCGGAAGCGGAGACCGCACCGCCCGCCGGATCCACGCGGAGAACATCGCCCCGGTTGAAGATCAACGCGCGTTCGATGGCGTTCCGCAACTCACGTACGTTGCCTGGCCAGTCATAGTCCTGCAGTTGCCGGGCGCTCGTACGATCCAGCACCGGCGCAGGTCGACGGAAGTAGGCCGCCGCCTTCTCCACGAAGTGCTCGGCCAAGGCGGGAATGTCGCTCCGCACCTCGCGGAGCGCTGGGAGCGTGATCTGGGCCACGTTCAAGCGATAGTACAGATCCTCCCTGAAGCGCCCGGCCCGGATTTCGTCGGGCAGGTTCGAGTTGGTGGCCGCGATAATGCGCGCATCCGACGTGCGATCCGACGTACCGCCGACCCGCCGGAACGTCCGGGACTCCAGAAAGGTCAGCAACTTCGCCTGCATTTCGAGCGGAAGCGTGCCGATCTCGTCCAGGAAGAGCGTTCCGCCCGCGGCCACTTCCGCGAGCCCCTGCTTGGCCTGGCGCGCGTCGGTGAAGGCGCCCTTCTCATATCCGAAGAGCTCGGCTTCGAGCAGGTTGGCGGGCAGCGCCGCGCAGTTCACCTCCACGAAGCGCGCGTGCGCGTCCTCACCGTCGGAGTGGATCGCGCGCGCCACGAGGTTCTTCCCCGTTCCGGACTCGCCGAGAAGCAGCACCTGCACGCGTGGAGTCAACGCGACGTCGTGGACGAACGAGCGCACTTCCTGGATCCGCGGATGTTCCCCCAGGATCATCGCGGCGAAGCGCTTGGATGTGGCGTCGCGCAGGATCTCCTGCGCAGGAGCGTCG
>JBBSOM010000302.1:0-4710 GCA_038259715.1 Longimicrobiales bacterium | reverse complement strand
CTCCGGATCGAAAGAGGACTTCCACCACCCGAGGGGGTTCTGCAAGCTCACACCCAGGTTCACGTTGCGCGCCCAGGTCCCCAGGACCCCGTTGGACAGGGAGTAGTCCGCGGAGATGCTGCGGACACGCAGGTAGTCCGTGTCCTCCACGAAGAAGTTCGTGAGGTTGAGCCAGTTTCCGCGGATGGGGCCCGGGTTGGCGGCCAGGAGTGCGGGCGGAAGCCTGGGGTCGTCGATCCCGTACAGGTAGCGGAACTGCCGATTGAAGGAATGGAGCCGCGCGCCCGTCTGCCAGTCGGCGTGCGCCTGCAGCCGCAGGTTGTCGCGGATCGTCACCTCCAAACCCAGCGACCCGAAGCGCTTCGGAAGCGGGCTCCCGAGATACTGGAGAAGTTCCGTCGTCGCGATGGTGCCGTCCGCGTTCAGCGTCGAGGAGGTCCCGCGCAGCGCGCCTACGGGCCACCCTTCCTTGACCACCGATTCCACGGTCGACGAACTGTAGCCGCTGATGCCGAAAACAGGAGATCCACCGGCATCCACCACCTCGTTGTGCAGCGTATTCAAGGAAGCGGTGACGCGCGCGGTCAGGCCGGACGTGCGGATGACGTCGCCCACGAGTTGGATCTCCCACCCGCTGTTGGCGATCTCGCCGACGTTGCGGAGCTGGTTGGCTTCGCCGGAAGATGGCGGTGAGGGAACCAGGAACAGCGCGTCACGCGTGCGTGCATCATACCAGTTCACCTGTGCCGTAAAGCGGCCGGTAAGGGCCTGCAGCTCGCCCCCGACCTCGTACGTGTACGTTTTCTCTGGCTTGAGATTCAGGTTGCCCGGCTGACCGAACCCCGCCGTCTGCTGACCCAGATACGACGCGAAGGAGACCGTCCGGTCGTTGGCGAAGGGCGGCGGGAAGTTGCCGGCCACGCCGTAGTTGCCGCGAAGACGCAGGCCGGAGATCGCGCGCGAAGACACATGATCCTTGATGAAGGATTCGGACCCCAGGTCGTAGGAAAAACCAACCTTCGGATAGTACTGGAGCCCCACCTGGTCGCCGAAAGCCGTGTTGCCGTCGGCACGCAGACCCACGTCGACGAAGTAGCGGTCGTACAAGCCCCAGTTCTGCTGGGCGTAGACGCCGTAGTTGACCAACTGGCTGTGGTAGTCGTCGGCGGTAGTCGATCCCGCACCCCGGACCGTCTCGCTTCCGTCGCGCACGTTGAGAGCCACGCGCGCCGCCTGGCTATCGTCATTGCGGAAGACCTGGGCACCCGCGCTGGTCACCAGGGAGAGGGGACCGGCGTCGTAATGATGCTGACCTGCAGCCTCCATCGTCAGGCCGAGGAACTTCCGGTCGTAGCTGGAAATGCTTCCACGGTCGTCCGTTCCCACCGGGTAGACCTTCGTCCAGATCAGGAAGTCGTTGGTCTCGATCCCTCTCTCGTTGCTCACGCGGCTGTCGAGGCCGACCGTGGCATGGAAGCTCAAGTCCTTGGCGGGGTCCCATTTGAACTGGTTGGACAACTGGAAGCGCGACACCTGCACCTGATAGTTCTGGCGAGCTTCCGCCCCCACCAGAAACGCGCGCAGGTCCGACAGTTCCTGATCGCTGGCCTGGTCCAACTTGTTGTTGAAGCCCAGCGCGAAGATCCGTCCGCCCTCGAGGAGCCAGAGGGGTGTATACCCACCCGCGTTGCCGTCGCGCGTACGGTCGTAGTGGTTCCATCCGAAGCCGAACGAACCCGTGTACTGGAGCTTGTCGTTGATGCGGGCCGTGAGGCCGGTGCGGGCCTGGTAGCTCTTGGACGCGTTGTTGTCGATGCGGTAGCCGGCCCGATCCATCAGGCTGCCCCCGAAGGACCAAGTGACGTTCTGGTTGCCGCCGTCCGCCGACAGGCGGTACTGCTGGGTGAGGCCCTTGCGGTAGAGCAGGTCGGCCGTCTGGGGGAAGAAGAACGCCTTGGTCACCGGGGCCTCGAAGCCAACCTCGCTCTCGACCGACATGCGCGTCGGGCCCGGCGTTCCCTTCTTCGTGAAGATCTGGATGACGCCGTTGGCGGCGTCGGACCCGTACAGCGTGGTCGCGGCGCCTCCGGGCACGTACTCGATGTGATCGATGTTCTCGAGCGGGATGTCCGCAATGGAGGAGGTCTGGGTTCCCTCGTTCCGGACGCCGGACACGTTCAGGGAGAGCTCCGCCATCGTGTTGAGGTTGTCCACGCGGACGCCGTCCACGTAGATGACCGGCGTCGTGGAACGGCTGACCGACACCGGACCGCGTCCGCGCGTCACCGACGTAGCGCCGGGCTGCCCCGAACTGAGTCGCACCTGGACCGAGGGGAGCGCGGTCTGGAGCAGCTGATCGAGGCGCGTCGCCGACGATGCCTCGATGGCGTCGTTCGAGATCACGTCGACGTTGGTGGACAACCGTCGACGGGAAATCGCCACCCCCTGCCCCGTGACGACCAACGGGTCGAGCTCCATGGCCTGCTCGGCCATCGTGAGGTTCACGCTGACCATCTGACCGGGCGTCACGGTGACGCTCTGCGAGACGCGACTATACCCGATCCGCTGTGCAACCAGCGTGTACTGTCCCGCCGGCACGTTGACGATACGATAGGTGCCGTCCTCACCACTGAGCGCCGAAAGGGACTGACCCTCGAGGGTGACCTCCGCTCCGGATACGGCCTGTCCACCGAACTGGGAAGTGATTCGCCCCTGGATCACGCCCGTGCTCTGGGCGTGTAGGGGTGCGGCCGCCGACATCGCCACAGCGAGGGCCAGGGTGAACACACGAACTCTTCGGAACATGGATGATGCTCCTTCGCGGGCGGGGGTACCGGTCGGTGGAAGGTGGCATCGTTCGGTCCCCTGCGAGGCCGCATCCCCACTGATCGTGGATTTCGGAGCCATCGTATGCGGTATAAGATATCGCGTCAAGCATCCACGCCACCTCGTTGCTCGCCTTTATTTTTCGGATCGTCGAACCCCCGCCCACGGAAGGGAATCGAAGCCCATGACCACCGCTCTCGCGCCTCTGAAGGCGCGCCATACCCCCCGAGCCGCACGTCTCGGAGCGTCGCTCGCCGTCGCCGCGATCCTCCTGCCCGCGGCCGCCACCGCCCAGAAGCCCGGGCCTACCAACAGCCTCACGGACGTCGCGGGAATCCGAGTGGGTCACTACGAACGCGTGGGGGAAGGCTACCGGACCGGGACCACGGTCATCAGGACCGAGAACGGCGCCACCGCGAGCGTCAACGTCCAGGGCGGTGCGCCCGGCTCGCGTGAAACGGATTTGTTGGTGCCCGGCGGACTGGTGACAAAAGTCAACGCCATCGTGCTGAGCGGTGGGAGCGCCTACGGCCTGGACGCGGCCACGGGGGTGATGCGGTGGATGGAGGAGCATGGATTCGGCTATCCCGTCGGCGCGGGTGTCGTCCCCATCATTCCTGCCGCGATCCTCTTCGACCTGGGACGGGGCGGAGACTTCTCCAAACGGCCGGATGCGGACTTCGGATACCGCGCGGCGGACGCGGCCACCGACGGGGCGGTGGCGCAGGGACGCACAGGGGCCGGAACCGGCGCCAGGTACGGCCTGGGATCCGCCAGCATCGTGCTTCCCAACGGAACCACCGTGGCCGCGATCGTAGGCCTGAACCCGGCCGGCTCCGCCGTGAACCCTGAAACATGTCAGCCCTACGGGAGTTTCCTCGAAATTGCGGGAGAGTTCGGACTGGTACCGCCGAACCCGGCCGAATGCGAGGCCTTCCAGCGTGCTCCGAGCGGGCCTGGCGACAGCTTCAACACCACCATCGCGCTGGTGGCCACCGACGCTCCGCTCGACCAGACGCAGGTCCAGCGGATGGCGATGGTCTCCAATAGCGGATTGGCTCGGTCGATCCGCCCCATCCACAACCTCGCTGACGGCGACGCGGTCTTCGGCATTGCGACGACCGACCCGACGCCGGGCAACAGCCCGTCGATCCCGGATCTCGAGGCGATCTACAATGCCGCCTCGGACGCCCTGGGCCGCGCGGTCGTGCACGCGCTCATCGAGGGCGGCGTCTATTGCTCCCAGTTGCCGAGCGCCTGCCGAAACCTCCCCGCAGGCCGCTGAGCGAGCGTTCCGACTCAGCGACTACGTTCCACTCCCGGAGACTTCCATGATACGCAATCCGATCCTCGCCCTGGCCTTCCTCGCGGCCGCGGCCGTCCCCTCCGTCGCTTCAGCCCAATGTGTTCGAGCCGACGACACCTGCACGGAGTGGGTCGCCCTCGGCCAGGGCTCTTCCCGCTCCATGGTGTACCGGACGTACCCACTCGAACGCCGTAACGAGGCAATCACCCGGGTCTTCATCATGGTGCACGGGGCGGGGCGTGACGCGGACAACTACTTCCGCTCCGCGTTGGGCGCCGCATTCCTGGGCGGCGCGCTGGAGAACACGCTCGTCATCGCGCCGCGCATCGCCTCCAACGACGGGCGCGGCTGCCAAGACGAGTTGGCCGCGAACGAGGTGAGCTGGAACTGCAACAGTTGGCGGTCCGGCGGGGCCGCGATCAGCGACTCGAGCTTGACCTCGTTCGATTTCCTCGACGCGATCCTGCACCAGGTGGCGCGCAAGGACATGTTCCCGAACCTCCGGCACATCGTGGTCGCCGGGCATTCCGCCGGCGGCCAGGTGGTGAACCGCTATGAAATGACCAACCAGGTGCACG
>JBBSOM010000301.1:0-4730 GCA_038259715.1 Longimicrobiales bacterium | reverse complement strand
GTGTCCTTCACCCGAGCCAGGTCGAAGACCACCACGTCCGCCGCCGCGCCGACCCGCAGCACCCCCCGGTCCGGAAGCCGATAGACCTCGGCCGGCAGCGACGTCATGCTGCGGATAGCGCTCGAGAGCGAGATCGTGTGCTTCTCGTTCACGTAGAGCCGGATCTTGCGAGGGAAGTTGCCGTACGAGCGCGGATGCGGAACGCCGACGCCCATCGGCACCAGGTCCCCGTCCGAGCTGGTCATGGTCCACGGCTGCGCCATCAGGGTCTCGACGTCCCCGTCGTCCATGTTGTACGAGACGATGCTCGGACCGCCCTGCCGCACCAGGTCGATGGACACGTCGATCGGGTCCTTGCCCCGCTCGCGCGCGAGGTCGCTCAGAAGCTTCCCTTCGATGGACGAGTCGGGCGTGAAGCGCCGGAACTGGATGCGGTCCGCCCCGCCGCGCCGCTTCAGGTTCTCCACCATCGCGGCTCGGATGCGGGCCATGTCGTCCGGGCGGTTCATGCGAGCCATCAGCGAGTCGCGCCCACCGGCCTGCGCCCAGCGCGGCAGGAGCGCCGCGTCCAGACCGGTCGCCGAAGCCGTATAGGCATATTGGTCCGCGAAGACCTGCACGCCTTCGGTGCGCGCGCGCTCCACCCGCTTCACGATGGCCTGGCCGTAGCCCCACAGGTTCGGACCGAGCGCCTTCACGTGCGTGATGACGGCCGGGATGCCCGCCGCGCGCCCCACATCGATGACCTCGTCGACCGCCGCGATCACGCCGATGGTGTAGTCGGACTCGTCACGGATGTGGCTCTGGTACGAGCCGTCGTACTCGGCGACGATCTTGGCGAGATCCTGGATCTCGGACGGCTTCGAGTAGAAGCCCGGTACGTAGAACGTCCCGCTCGACATGCCCCACGCGCCCTCCTCCATTCCGGCGCGAACGAGGTCCCGCATCCGCTGCATCTCCGCCGGGGTGGGGTCGCGGTCATCGTCGCCGAGCACCGCACCGCGTACCGATCCCTGGGAGATGAACTGGGCCACGTTCACGCCGAGCCCATCCTTCAGGAGTGCGACGCGCTGCGCCGCGAGATCGACCGGACCGCCGCCGTCCGGATTGGCGAAGATCGTCGTGAGCCCCTGGGCGATGAGCGGGCGCGCTTCGCTGAGACCCGGCGTGGCGAGACCTCCGGCGGCATGCGTGTGGGTGTCGATGAAGCCGGGCGCCACGTACAGGCCCGTCGCGTCGATCACCTGGTCGGCATGCACGTCCTTCAGGTCTCCGATCGCATCGATCCGGTCGCCGCGCAGCAGGACGTCGGCGTAGATCCAGGGATTGCCGGTACCGTCCAGAAGGCGCCCGTGCTCGATGAGGATCGTGCGCTCCTGCGCCGCTGCCGGCGCCGCCGCCATGAGGGTCAGCGCGGCACAGGCGATGATGCGTCGAATCATTCCGATCTCCCGGATCCAACTGATTACGTGTCGGCGAGCGGTTCGCCGCCGCTTCCGCACAACTTCCGCGCACGATGCGCGCCGCGCCATGCCCGGCATCATGCCCGGCGCCAGCGCCAGCATCACACCGCGATCACCCCGACGTCGACTTTCGTCAGGAAGACCCGGGCGTCGGCCGCCGCCACGCCTGAAGCGTAGACGAAGAGCGGGTTCACTTCGACCTCCGCGATGTCCTCGTGCGAGAGCAGGCAGCGCGCGACCGCCTCGGCAGCGGTCACGACGGCTGCCAGGTCGGCGGGCGCGCGGCCACGGGCTCCCGTGAGCAGTCCGTAGGTCCGCATTTCCGTGAGCATTTCCGCAATGTCGTCCGCGTCGACGGGCAAAACCCGGTGCGCTACGTCGGCGAGCACCTCCACCCAGAGGCCTCCCGCCCCCACGGTGAGGACGGGACCGACCTCGGGGTCCCGTCGCGCACCGACCAGCAGCTCGGCCAGCGGCGGCGCCAGCATGGGCGTGACGAGCACCCCGTCGATGCCGGACGGAAGCCCTTCGGCCGCGAGCCAACCAGCAGTGCGCTCCTCGATGGCCCGGAAGGCGGTGCGTGCCTCCGCCGCCGAGCCCACGCCGAGCATGATGCCTCCGGCGTCCGTCTTATGCGGGATGCGGGGCGACACCACCTTGAGCGCTGCCCTGGTCGACAACGCTTCCACAGCCGCGGCGGCCTGGTCGGCGTTCACACACAGCGTTGCAGACGCGAAGGCGAGGCCCGCGTCGACGAGGAGGGCGCGGGCCTCCGGCTCGGTCAGCGTATCACGGCCGGACGCACGAGCGGCGGCCAGGGCGGGGGGTGCGTCGACGGAGTGCGCGGCGGCGGGGTGCGCGGCGGTGCCGGCGCCTCCGCCACCACCGGGTCGCCAGCAGCGCCGTTCCAGCAGGCGGCCGCGGCGCCAGGTCTCGGCCACGCACCGGCAGGCCACGTCGAGCGACTCGACGACGGGGACGCGCGCCTCACCGAGCGCCAGGAGGGGTGCGCTCCGGCGCACTGCGTACATGGAGTGCACCACGAGCGCTTTATCGTGCGCGCGCATCGCGCGCGCCATCGCGTGAGCGGCACGCACCTCCGCTTCGGCCAGCTCTTCCGCGAAGCGGATCGCGTAGCCTCCGAAGAGCCCGACCACGAGGACGGCCCCGACGCCCGGGTCCGCCGCGAGGATCTCGAGCGCTCGGCCGAATGCCTCGGGGTCGGCGTCGGCGGAGCCGGCCAGGTCGACGGGATTGCCCACCGCCGAGGCCGGGCCGAGCCGCGCGCGAAGGGCATCCCTGGTCGGGCGGGAGAGCACGGCCAGTGGGGCGCCGAGGTCCGACAGCGCATCGGACGCCAGCGTGCCCTGCCCTCCCCCGTCCGACAGGATGGCGATGCCGGCCGCACCGCGGACCGCCGGCTGGGACGCGAGGGTTTCGGCCACGTGAAGCAGCTCATCGGTGCGGGTCATCTCGACCACACCCGCCTGCAGGAGTCCGGCCCGCAGGGTGTCGTACGCGCCGGACACCGCACCCGTGTGGGAACGCGCGGCGGCCTGCCCCGACGCGGAGCGCGCACCTTTGAGCACGAGCACCGGCTTGACGCGAGCCACCTCGGCCGCCACCTGCAGGAAGGCGCGCGCGTCCCGGAAGCCCTCAACGTAGCAGATGATCGCCCGGGTCTCCTCGTGTCGCCCCAGGAAGTCCAGATACTCATGGAAGGCGAGGTCGAGTTCGTTGCCGACACCGACCGCCACAGCGATGCCCTCCGCGGAGCGGGCGGTGACTTCGTTCATGAGCGTGAGCGCGATGTTGCCGGACTGCACGAGCAGCGAGATCGAGCCTGCGCGGACGCCACGCGCGCCGATCAGGTTGAGGCCGAGCGGCAGGTTGAGCAGGCCGGACGTGTTGGGGCCCACGACGCGAATGCCGCTCCGGCGCGCCGCCTCGAGGACCCGGGCCTCCAGACCCGCCCCGTCCTCGCCGCTCTCCCGGAAGCCGACCGCGAGCACGACCGCACCACGAACTCCCTTCGCGCCACACGCCGCCAGGACGTCGGGAACCGTCGGAGCGGGCGTGCAGATGAGCGCCAGGTCGGGCGCTTCCGGAATCGCGGCGACCGACGGATACACGGCCAGGCCGAGGACCTCGCCACCCTTCGGATTGACCGGATACAGTCGGCCCGACCACCCGGATTCGACCAGGGCGCGCAGGACCTGGAATCCGCGCTTCCTGGGGTCCGCCGACGCGCCGATCACCGCGACGGAAGAGGGGCGGAAAATCGGATCGAGGGGATGGCTCGGCGGCGTCCGCCCGGGGCCGCCAGCAGCACCAGCGCCGCCCTCCCGCTCACTCACCCGTGAACCGGGGAGGCCGATTCTCGTGGAACGCACGGACGCCCTCCTCCCAGTCTTTCGTCCCGAAGATCCGCTCCAGGGCACGAGCCTCGAGCCGGAGCGCTTTGTCGTGAGGCATGGTTCCAGCAGCGCCGATCAGGCGTTTGGCCCACGCCAGGGAGATCGGCGCCTTGTCTGCGAGCCGCTGCGCAAGATCGAGCGCGGCCCCGAGCACTTCCTCGGCCGGCAAGGCCCGATACGCGATACCCATCGCGAGCGCGTCGGCACCCAGGAAGAACTCACCGAGGTAGATCAACTCACGCGCCTTCGCCGCGCCCACACGGTCGGCCAGCGTGTAGACGGTTCCCCCACCGACGAAGGTTCCCAGGGAGATCTCGGGAAAGCGCAGCTTGGCATCCTCGGCTACCACGATGAAGTCGGAGGACAAGGCCATCTCCAGTCCGCCGCCGATCGCGTGGCCGTTCACCGCGGCTACCACGGGCTTCGGCCCGGCCTGGATCTGCCGGTTCACGCGCTGGGCCGTGCGCACGTACCGTCGCCTGTGGTCGCCGGAGGGGGGGCCGCTGCCGTGCGCCTTGAGATCCGCGCCCACACAGAACGCACGCCCCGCTCCGGTCAGGACGACAGAGCGTATGTTGCGATCGCGTCCGGCGGCGGCGAGTGCGGCGTGCCACCGCTCGTACATGGGCAGACTGACCGCGTTCAAGCGCTCTGGCCGGTTCAGGGTCAGGACCAGGACCCGGCCCTCCCGGCGGGAGAGAACGGGGTCGGTGGAAGGGCCGTCCGGGCCCCGCGACATGGGTGACATCTCGCTTGCGCTCAGGTTGCCGGCGGGCCCGCGTCGCCGAGTGGGAAGGAACCCCGTGAAGTCAGGGGGAAACATATCGTGCGCGTGTCGTCCGGACGACGC
>JBBSOM010000300.1:0-4748 GCA_038259715.1 Longimicrobiales bacterium | reverse complement strand
GACGCACAAGCGGAGGCGCCCGCCCCGGCCGTTCCGGAGAACTGCCTGTGGTGCCGAGCGGTGCTGCCCGGATCGGACCGCCTCAGGTTCTGCCCGTTCTGCGGAACCGACGTGCGCCTCGTCCCCTGCCCGTCCTGTGGCGAAGAGATCGAGCCCGGGTGGCGCTTCTGTATCGCATGCGGGACAGAAGTCTCTGGGTGAGCCCCGCTCCCGCTCGATGTGGGTCCGAGCGGCCCCGGTGTTCGCCGGGGCCACTTCCGTTGTTGTGTGCTGCCGTGCTCGCTGTGATCGGGGTCGGGTGCCGGCAGGCCGAGGCTCCGGCGGAGTTCCGGCCCGACAGCCTGCTGCGGGTCGAGCTGGGTCTCACCGACGCGGACGAGGTACACCGCGTCATGGTGACCGGGGGGGTGGGCGAGGTCCTCGACCCCGCCGAGACGGTGATCCCCGTTGGGGCGTGGGTGGAGTTTGTGACGACCGACTGGCGGGTCCACGTCGTGCGTTTCGAGACCGATAGCCTGGAAGGACCCGCTCGAGCGTTTCTCGAGGGCTCAAGCCAGGCGGCTTCGCCTCCGCTGGTCGAGCGCGACGCCCGTTTCGTCGTGTCTTTCGCGGACGCTCCGGTGGGCCGGTATCCCTTCGTGACCGAGGGGAACGGTTCGCCGACCCGCGGGGTGGTGGTGGTTCTGCCGAGTCGCTAGTCTGACGGGTCCAAGCAGCGTGTGAACCTATCCGGGCTCTCCGGACGACACCCCCAGTTGAGACCCATGGCCCGTATCGCGCTCATTCCGGGAGACGGCATCGGCACGGAGGTCGTGCGCGAGGCCCGCCGTGTGCTCGAAGCCGTCGCCGAATTCTCAGGAACCGATTTCGAACTCGTGGAATGGGATCTCGGCGCCGACCGATATCTACGCGACGGGGTCACGATCACGGCCGACGAGTTCCGGAGTCTGGCGGAGGACCACGACGCGATCCTCCTCGGGGCGTTGGGCGATCCGCGCGTGCCGGGCAACGAGCATGCGCGCGATATCCTGCTGGGGCTGCGTTTTCGATTGGACCTGTACGTGAACTTTCGTCCGTGCGTGCTCCTGACCGCGGACTCGTGTCCGCTCAAACGCGTGAAGATGCCGGTGCGTCTCGAGATATTCCGCGAGAACACCGAGGGCGCGTACGTAGGCATGGGGGGCGTCTTCAAGAAGGGTACCCCCGAAGAGATCGCCATCGAAGAGGACCTGAATACCTTCAAAGGCGTGGAGCGCATCGTTCGTGCGGCCTTCGAGTTCGCGCACGCTCGGAGCCGCTCCCGGGTCACGCTCGTGGACAAGGCCAACGCCATGCGCAACGCGGGTGCACTGTGGCGCCGGGTATTCGCGGAGGTCGGGGCGGGCTTCCCCGGAATCGAGCAGGACGCCATGTACGTGGACGCGATGGCGATGGACCTGGTCCGGCGTCCGGAGCAGTACGCGGTGATCGTGACGTCGAACCTCTTCGGCGACATCGTCAGTGACTTGGCCGCCGAGATCACGGGCGGCATCGGCCTGGCACCCAGCGCGAACATCCACCCCGGCAAGTACGCGATGTTCGAGCCGGTGCATGGCTCGGCCCCCGACATCGCGGGTCAGGGGAAAGCGAATCCGTTCGGAGCGGTCCGTTGCGTGGCCCTGCTGCTGGACCACTTCGGACATGGCGAAGCGGGCGAGCGTGTCGAGCGTGCGGTTGCGGAGGCCATGGTGAACGGGCGGACCACCTCCGACCTGGGCGGCAGCTTCACAACCGAACAGGTCGGAACGTGGCTCGCCCAGCGTGTAGCCGCGCCCGACGGACCATGAACCGGCGGGCCGCGGTGGGGTAGGGGTCCCGACCAACCGGTGCGGACGACGACAACTACTTCTTACACGAGCGGCACCATGGGCACGCAGGGACAGGCCAGAGACATCGTCTTTCTTTCCGGCAAGCGCACCGGATTCGGAACCTTCGGAGGTTCCTTGAAGGACCTCAGCGCCGTCGACCTGGGCGTCGTGAGCAGCAAGGCTGCGATCGAGGCGGCCGGGATCGAGGCTGCCGAGATCCAGCACACGTTCATCGGCAACGCGCTGCAAACGTCCGCCGACGCCATCTACATGGCGCGCCACGTCGCGCTGAAGAGCGGCGTCCCCGAGGAGGTCCCGGCGCTGACCATCAATCGGTTGTGCGGCTCCGGGTTCGAGGCGATCGCGCAGGCCGCCAAGGAGATCCTGCTCGGTGAGTCCGAGGTCTGTCTGGCGGGGGGTGCCGAATCGATGAGTCAGGCGCCCCACGTCGTTCGCGGCGCGCGCTGGGGCAACCTGCGTCTCGGTGAGGCCGGAGGGTTCTTCGAAGACCTTCTTTGGGAGTCGCTCAAGGACACGTACTGCGGGCTGACCATGGCGCAGACCGCCGAGGAACTCGCCGACCGGTACGGCGTGACCCGGGAGGAGGCCGACCTGGTCGCCTTCAACTCGCAGCAGCGCGCCAAGCGTGCCTGGGACGAGGGTCGATTCGATGCCGAGGTCGCGCCGATCACGATCTCGACCCGCAAGGGCGATGTGGTCTACGCCACCGACGAGCACATGCGTCCGGACACGACGCTGGAGGCGTTGGCCAAGCTTCGACCGTACTTCCGCAAGGATGGCTTTGTCACGGCGGGCAACGCGAGCGGCATTGGTGACGGCGCTGCCAGCGCCGTGCTCGCCAGCGCCGAGTGGGCCGAGAAGAAGGGCGTCAAGCCGATCGGGCGCCTCCTTTCATGGGCCGCGGTGGGCGTGGAGCCACGCGTGATGGGCATCGGACCGGCCCCGGCGGCACGGAAGGCGCTCGACAAGGCCGGCCTCACGCTCGCGGACATGGACCTCATCGAGGTGAATGAGGCGTTTGCGCCGCAGTACAAAGCGGTCGAAAAGGAGCTGGGTCTCGACCCCGAGAAGACCAACGTGAACGGGGGCGCCATCGCGATGACGCACCCGCTCGCTGCGACAGGTGCTCGCATCACGATTCACTTGCTGCACGAGCTCCGCCGCACAGGTGGTCAGTATGCGCTCGGTTCGGCGTGCATCGGCGGCGGCCAGGGGGGTGCGGTCGTGGTGGAGGCGTTCCGCGATCAGGCGGGTCGCTGACGGTCGGCACGGAACGGGACGCGCATGAGCGAAGAGAAGAGCCGCGCCCTCACCCGCCAGGAGTTCGATGCAGTCATCCGCCGGGCGGCGGAGTTGGCGTCGTCGGAGCCGGAGGGAGAGGGATCACTCACGGAGGCCGAGCTTTTCCGCATCGCGGGGGAAGTGGGGCTCAGCGAACGCCACATCCGGTCCGCCCTCACCGAGGTGCGCGCCTCGCCGAGGATGGGCGGCGCGATGGACCGCGTGTTCGGCCCGACGTTCCTGCACGCATCCCGCGAGGTGCCCGGGACGCCAGAGGACCTGTACGACCAGCTCGACAACTTCTTCGTCGCCACGCAACTCCTCCAGCCGGTGCGCCGCGGGCCGGGGATGTTGCACTACCGACCGGCGGTGGACTGGGCCTCGCAGATCGCACGCGCCGCGAGCTTCACATCGAACAAGTACTATGTGGCTTCGGCGAAGTCGGTCGAGGTGCACCTGGAAGCCGTCCATGAGGGGAGGACGCTCGTCGAACTCATGGTGGAGCCCGGGACGCGGGGCGACAGCGTGGCGGGTGCCGCGGTCGGCGCGGGCTTCACGGGACTGTTCACGGGGGTGCCGCTGGCACTCGCGGTGGTCAGCTCGGGTGGAGCGCTCGCCCTGGCCATCCCGCTCGCCGTGATCACGGGCGCCGCCGCGGGGGGCAGCATCGGCATGGTGGTCGGCAAAGCCCATAAGAAGAAGCTGCTCGACGTCCAGTCCGAACTCGAAGGCATCCTCGATCGTCTCGAGCTGGGAGAGACCCTGGAGCCGCCGCCCGCGTCGTGGCGCCGGTGGGTCAAGCGACAGTTCCATGGCGTCGCGAGGGACTTGATGAAGGATGAACGAGAAGAGAAGGAAAGCGGCGGGCGCGCTCGCTGACTCGAACCCATCCATACACAAATGGAGGCAGGTGTGAACATCCAGAAGGTCGGCGTGGTGGGCTGCGGTCTCATGGGGAGTGGCATCGCCGAAGTCGCGGCGAAAAGCGGCTTCGAGGTCACGGTCCGCGAAATGAACGACGAGCTCCTGGATCGGGGGCGAAAACGCATTGGAAAATCGATGGACAGGGCGGTCGAGAAGGAGAAGCTCTCCGCCGAGGATCGCGACGCCGCTTTGTCCCGGCTTTCCTTCACCACGTCCGTCGAGCAACTGGCGGGGTGCGACATCATCATCGAGGCGATCGTCGAGAGCCTGGAGGCCAAGAATGAGCTGTTCGGCGCGTTGGATGGGCTCGTCGCCGAAACTACGATCTTCGCCTCCAACACGAGTTCGCTGACCGTCACGGACATGGCCGCCGCCACGTCACGCTCCGACCGTTTCGTCGGGCTGCATTTCTTCAATCCGGTGCCGGTCATGAAGCTCGTGGAGGTCGTCCGCACGATCGCCACCAGCCAGGAGACCTTCGACCGGGCTTTCGCGTTCGCCAAGGCGCTCGGGAAGGTGCCGATCGCCGCGAAGGACAACTCGGGGTTCGTGGTCAACCTGCTCCTGGTCCCGTACATGCTCGACGCGATCCGTCAGCTCGAGCGTGGCGTCGCGGGCATCGAAGACATCGACACGGCCATGGTGCTCGGGTGTGGCTACCCCATGGGGCCGTTC
>JBBSOM010000299.1:0-4761 GCA_038259715.1 Longimicrobiales bacterium | reverse complement strand
TGGAAATGAACTCGTCGCCACCATACCGGACCGAGAGGCTCATCGCGCGGTTCTCGTCCTGGAGGATCTGCGCGAACGCGCAAAGGATGTCATCTCCCGCCAGGTGGCCCAACGAGTCGTTGTAGTGCTTGAAGTCGTCGAAGTCGAACATCACGACGACCAGGGCGCGGCCGCGCCGCGCGGCGGCCACCTCCTTGTCGAGATGGATGTGCAGGCGCCGCCGATTCGGAAGACCCGTCAGCGGATCCGTCAACGACAGCTTCTTGACGTCGCCGTGCAGTCGCGCGTTCTCCAGAGCGATCGAGACCTGGCTGGCCAGGCGTTGGAGCACGGCGATGTCGTCCTGGGTGAAATGGCGGACCTTCCGACTTCCAGCGGTCACCAGTCCGGCCAGGTGTCCCCCCACCACGACCGGTACGGCCATGGCGGAGCCCGTCTGCAGATACTCTCGCAGATTGGCGGGCACAATTCCGCTCGCGTCCAGGTCGTCGACGACGACGGACTCCTGCTTGTCAAGAAGTCGGTCGGCCAGGTCACCGGTGAACTCCCAGCTGAGTCCGAGAGGCAAGATGACGTCCCCTCCGGAGGCGGCTACCGTACCGATACGCCCCGCAGGCCCGTCGATGAGCCAGACCAGGGCGGCATCGACGTTGAGGATGTCGGTTACGGCGGCGATGACCTTGCCCAGCACCTCCGACGCATCGAGCGAGCTCGTCAGGGCCCGACCGATCTCTTCCACGCGCTCCGCCTCGCGACGGCGTCGTTCCAACTCCGCGACGTGATGGGCGTTGTCGACGGCCACCGCGGCGATGTCGGCGATGCCCTGAAGAAGATCGAGGTCCTCGTTCGTGTAGGCCCGGGGCTCGTAGCTCTGCGCGCTGATGACCCCCAGGATCCGGCCCTTCTGGATCATGGGAGCCGAGACTGCGGAACGGGTGACCTCGGTGTCGTCGACGCCCAGATGCATCAGGGTCCGGTCGTCGAGCCGGTCGGACACGAGCACCGCACGGTGGGTTCTGATGACTTCGCTGTCGGAGCCCCGGTGCGTGATCGTTACCCTCTCGATCTCACCGCGGTCGGCGAAATACACGATCGTCGCCAGATCGCGTGTCGCATCGTACAGGGAGACGTAGAAGCCGGATGCCTCGAGCACGCGCGCGGTCTCGTGGTGGATCGCCGCGTAGAGGGCCTGCAGACTGAGCGTGCCCGCGAGGGTGCGTCCGATGTCGAGGAGCACGCGATAGCGGTCTCCGACCGTCGAACGTCCCGAGAGAGCGTCGGAGACAGGTCCGGATGGGTCCGACGACCGAAGCCGCTCGACGAAATGGCCCATCTCGAAGCCCACCGCTGCGAGCAGCTTCGCGTCGCGGAGGTCGGGCTCGGCCCGCGCGAGCAGGGTACGCAGGGTTCGCATGATCGCGGCGGGCTTCCGGGCCTTGAAGAACTCGATGGCACCGAGTCCACCTTCCAGCGCACCGAACGTCTGCTCGAGTTCTTCGGCTGAGGGTGGACGGGTCGCCCGCCGCCCCGTCGGGAGGTCCGCGGGCCCCTCGTCGGCCAGGAACATCTCGTACGCCAACACGAGGCAAGCCTGCGCGAGATTGAGCGAGGAGTAATCGGGATCCGTCGGGATGATCGCCACGGTGTGGCACAGGTCGAGCCCTTCGTTGAAGAGGCCCTTGTCCTCGCGGCCGAACAGGATGGCCACGTTTCCCTCGGCGGCTTTGGCCACGATCTCCGTCGCGACCTCACGCGGACGCGCGTAGTTCCGGCCTGCCGTGCGCGGCCGTGCGGTGGTGCCGATCACCCAGGTACAGTCGGCTACCGCATCCTCCAAGGTGTCGTGGAAGGTCGTGGCCTCGATCAGCGGCATGCTACGGTGCGCGATACCCTCGATGCGGTACGCGTCGAACTCGTCGGGCCGGACCAGACGGAGCTGGCCGATCCCGAAGTTCATCATCACCCGGACGACCCCGGCGATGTTCACCAGATCCTTGGGGTGGTCCAGGACGAGGACCACCCGGGAGAGCGCGGCCGGATTCACTCGTCCTTCGATTCCTCGTCCGGCGGGTTCTTCAGTTCGCCCTTGAAGTTACGGATGCTCGAGCCGAGTCCACGGGCCAGCTCGGGCAGCTTGCGGGCGCCGAAGAGGAGCACGATGACGGCAAACACGAGGAGCATTTCCCCGAGCCCGAACGTGAGCAGGCCCAGGGACGGCATGAGGGTCAACACGGCTCGCGGCTCGCTGAAAGAGGAAAGTGCCCCGCGCGGGGAGGACGGTATAGGGTCATCTACTGCACCAGCATCTTTGCGATGGTCTGTTTCTGCATGTTCGACGTACCCTCATAAATGGTGCCGATCTTCGCGTCGCGATAGAGCTTCTCGACCGGATACTCCTTGGTGAAGCCGTATCCACCGTGCAGGTCGATGCATCGGGACGTCACTCGCTGAGCGGTTTCCGAACTGAAAAGCTTGGCCATTGCGGCCTGCGCCAGGAAGGGTTCGCCCGCGTCCTTGAGCCGGGCGGCGTTGTAGACGAGCAGGCGGGAGGCCTCGATTTCCGTGGCCATTTCGGCCAGTTGGAACTGCACGCCCTGGAAGGAGCTGATGGCGCGCCCGAACTGATGACGCTCCTGCACGTAGCGGACGGTGTGGTCGAGTGCTCCCTGGGCGAGCCCGATCATCTGGGCCCCAATGCCGATGCGGCCCTCGTTGAGCGTCTCGATGGCCACTTTGTAGCCTCTGCCCACGTCGCCGAGCACATTCTCGGAAGGCAGGTACACGTTGTCGAAGATCAACTCCGTCGTGGACGAAGCCCGGATACCGAGCTTGTCCTCCTTCTTGCCCACGGTAAAGCCCTCGGAGTCGCGCTCGAGCAGAAAGGCCGTGATGCCCTTGTAGCCGGCGTCGGGGTCCACGGTGGCGAAGACGATGTAGAGACCGGCCTCGTCGCCGTTGGTGATCCACATCTTCTGACCAGAGAGTCGCCACCCGTCGCCGTCCGGGGTGGCGCGGCAGGTGAGCGCAAACGCGTCCGAGCCGCTCCCCACCTCCGACAGCGCGTACGCCCCTACGGTGTCGGAGGCCAGGCGCGGGAAGTACCGGGCCTTCTGCTCCTCGGTGGCCCACCGCAGGATGGCGTTGATCACCAGCGTGTTCTGCACGTCCACGAGCACCCCGATCGACGGATCGACCTTGGAGACCTCCTCGACGACGAGGACCGAGGTGAAGAAGTCCGCTCCGGTCCCGCCGCGCGCCTCGGGGATCTCGATGCCCATCAGGCCGAGCTCGAAGAGTTGGGCGATGAGGTTCCTGTCCATCTGCTGCGATTCATCCATCGACCGGACGAGCGGCACCATCTCGGAGGCGGCGAAGTCGCGGACGGCCTCCTGGAACATCTTCTCCTGCTCACTGAGCGTGGTCAGGGCCGGATGGAAGTCTGTGAGCACGGTGGACATGGCGTCGGGTTGTTGGCGGAAAACCAGGGATTGCCCGCGCGGACCCGGCTGGGGCCACGCCGCTTCCGGCGAAGGTGCTTCAGAAATGTACTACTTCAGGCCCCGATCCGGTTGACGGCGCCTCGAAACGCCGTCATCGTCAGGCTTCGGAGCCGGTCGCATCTTGTGTGATCCAGCCCGATTCCAGACGCGAGTTTCCGACCCCGGCCAACGCCCGGAGAAGCCCCGATGTCCGAGATCCCGAACGGTCTCCTCTTCACCGAGGAACACGAGTACCTCAAGGCCACCAGCGATGAGGGTGTCTACATCGTCGGCGTGACCGACTACGCGCAGGGTGAACTCGGAGACGTCGTCTTCGTGGAGTTGCCGGAGCCCGGCACTTCGTATGCCAAGATGGACACGTTCGGCACCATCGAGGCCGTGAAGGCGGTGAGCGACCTGTACTGTCCGGTCGCGGGCGAAATCGTCGAGGTCAACGCGGCCCTTCAAGACGACCCGTCCCTGGTCAACAACGAACCCTACGCGGGCGGCTGGATGATCAAGCTGAAGGTAACCGACGCCGGCGAACTCGACGCGCTGATGGACGCCTCCGGTTACCAGGCACACGTCGGGGAGTAGCCGTCAGACGGCCCTCGCCCTTTTCACAGAGCACATCACCATGGCGACCCCGATCGATCGCCCCGCCGGCTTCGAGCACCGGCACCTCGGCCCTGACGCCGGGGAAGTGCGAGCCATGCTCGACGAGGTGGGCTACGCTTCGCTGGACGCACTCGTGGACGAGGTCGTCCCGGACGCGATCCGCCACCGTACCGATCTGGACCTCCCCTCCCCGCTCGCCGAGTCCGATTTGATCGAGTTGCTGCGGTCGCGGGCCTCGGCGAACCGTGTCTTCCGTACCTACCTGGGGATGGGATACCACGACACGCTGACGCCCGGCGTGATCCTGCGGAACATCATGGAGAATCCGGGCTGGTACACCCAATACACGCCGTATCAGGCCGAAATCGCTCAGGGCCGTCTCGAGGCGCTGCTCAACTACCAGACCATGGTCATGGACCTGACCGCGCTGGAGATCGCCAACGCATCCCTGCTCGACGAGGCCACCGCCGCGGCGGAGGCGATGCATCTCGCCCAGGGAGAGGCCAAAGGAGACGCCAATCGGTTCTTCGTCTCCGAACTCTGCCACCCGCAGACGATCGACGTGGTGAAGACGCGGGCCTGGCCCCTCGGCATCGAGGTTGTGGTCGGAGATCACGAGAGCGCCGATCTCGAGGGCGTATTCGGCGTCATTGTGCAGTATCCC
>JBBSOM010000298.1:0-4769 GCA_038259715.1 Longimicrobiales bacterium | reverse complement strand
GAGGAGGACTTCGCCGCGCTGCACCCGGGCGGATCCCTGGGACGAAAGCTCACGGTTCGTGTACGAGACGTGATGGTGGCCGAGGAGTATCCGTGCCTCAGCGAGGACGCGAACATGCGCGCGTGCATCGTTCCGCTCGCCGAGATGCGGGGCACGGTCCCCATCGTGGACGACCGTCGCCACGTGGTCGGCGTCGTGACGGCCGGGGACCTGACGCGGCTGATGGAGCGCGATCCGGACTTCCTGGAGCGGCGCGTGGCCGAAGTGATGACGCGTGACCCCAAGGTGGCGCACCTGGACGAATTGGGTTCGACCGCGGTCAGCCGCATGGAGAGGTACCGCATCATGGCGTTACCCGTGAAGGACGACGAAGGAATCCTGCGCGGTGTCGTCCACCTGCACGACCTGATGCGTTCGGGGGCGGCATGACCTCGCTTGGACTGCGTTTGGCGTTCGTGGGTGCATGCTCGGGCGCGGCGCTGCTGCTGGCCGCGTGCGACGGGCCGACGTCCACACCGATCGCGTCGAATGAATTGCAGGGCATCCAGGCCGACCTCATCGACTACGGCATGATGTCCTACATCACCCACGCAGGGATCCGCGAAGGGCGGGTGCAGGCGGACACGGCTTACTTCTATAACGATTCATCGAGCCTTCAACTCCGGGGCATGCACGTCGTGTTCTACAACGACGACGGTCGGGAGCGCGCCGCGGTCGTCGCGGAGGGGGGTGAAATGGACCAGAAGACGCAGAGCATGATCGCACGCGGTCACGTTGTGCTCACCATCCAGGGCGACGGTCGCAAGATCGAGAGCCCGGAGCTCAACTACGACCCGGAGCGGGACCGGATCTGGAGCGACTCCGTCACGGTCCTCACGTATCCGGATGGCCGCGTGACCCGCGGGACCGCATTCGATTCCGACCTGGAGTTCAAGAACGTCAAGATCGCGAACCCCACGGGCGCGATCGGCGGAATCGTCTTCTGAAGCGTCCCTTGCACAGGTTCCTGCCGATGCTCTCGCATCTCCGCCGCCACCTACGCCTCGCCGCCGCGCTCGGTACGGTCGCGTGGGCGGGCGTGCCGGGTCGGGCGAGCGCGCAGGACCTCGCCAAGTGCACGTTCCTGGAGGGCACCGCCAGCCTGAACTCGATCACCCTCTCTGGAGGGGACCGGATCACGTACGTGGGCTCGCCGCGGATCTCGTGCTCGGACGGTGTTCGCATCACGGCCGACTCGGCGGTGACGTACTCGGCGCAGAACATGAGCTACCTGATCGGGAACGTGCGGTACCAGGATAGTGTGCGCACTATGACCTCCGATCAGGCGCGGTACTTCTCGCAACTGGGGCGCCTCCAGGCCGGCGGAAACCTCTTCGTCCGCGATACCGTTCAGGGGTCCGTCATCGAGAACGGGTTCCTGATCTACCTCCGCAAGACCGACTCCCGCGCCGAGGAGGAGATGACCGTGACCATCGGGCCGGACCAGATCCGTCCGACGGCCGTGCTCTACATGAAGCCCGGTGCGGACACGGTGACCGCGGAGCCGCTCCCGGACACGGTGAGCGCGGAGCCTGTGCCCGACACGACAGTTGCGGGGGCGTTCCGCGACACCGTAGCCGCGGAGCCGCCCGTCGGCACGGCGGTTCCTGCGGATACCGTGCAAACCCCCTATCACGTAGAAGGCGACCGCCTCTTCCTGAAGGGGGATCAGTTCTTCAACGCCAGCGGCGACGTCGTCATCGTGCACGACTCGTTGACGGCGCACTCCCAACTTGCCGAGTACGACCAACTTTCGGCTCGCCTGCGGCTCGAGGGCTCGGCCCACGTGGTGGGCTCCGGGTACGACCTGACCGCCAGCACCATCGACATAGGTGTTCCCGGGGGTCGGATGCGGTCCGTCCGGGCCGTCCACCAAGCGGTGCTCGTCGGCGACGCGCTGCACCTGACCGCACCGGTCATCCAGATCCTCACCCGAGAGGGATCCATGGACCGATTGATCGCGGTGCGCCTTGCGTCCGACAGCACACGCGCGAGCACGCTGGGGTTCGCCCGGGCGCCAGCCCAGGCCGATACCGCCGACCTGGTGCGCCCCGTCGCGACCGCGGAGAACTTCGTTCTCACCGCGGACTCGATCGACGTGAACGCGCCGGACCAGGTGCTCGACCGGATCCTCGCGTCGGGGGCGGCACGCGGGGAAAGCTCGAAGCGGGATTCACTGAACACCGGGACGCTGCCGGAAATCGCCCGCAAGGACTGGATGGAAGGCGACACCGTGATCGCGACCTTCCTGAAGGTCGAGCCGGGTCCGGGACAGCCGCGGGACTCCGCGAACTATGAGTTGCAGCGACTCATCGCCCACGGACAAGCACGGAGCCTCTACCGTCTGCTCCCGGCGGACTCGTCGCGAGCCCGTCCGGGTATCGACCCACCGGCGGTCAGCTACATCGTCGGTGCCAAGATCGAGATCGTGATGCGGGAAGGGGAAGTCGACAGCATGAACGTCGAAGGCCCCGTCAAAGGGTGGCAGCTCGAACCCGGAGGTCGCCGCGCGAAGGGGGACAGCGCGGCGGCGGACACGACGGGCATGCTGCCGGACACGCTGTTTCCCGGGACCCCGCCCGACACGTCTGCCACCCGGACGCCGACGGCCGCGGCCCGCGGCCGTCGGACCCGCCTCGACCGGGAGTCGGGGCGGAACCCACGGCAAGGCGGGTCCGATTCCGCCCGACCGACGCGAGAGCCCGTAGCCCGAGAACGCAGACGGAGGAAGGGGTGGTGAAGACTCGCGAGGAACTGCACCGGTTCGCCGAAGACCTCGAGATCGAGGATCTGATGCTCGCCGTGGGCGTTTTCGAACTCCTGCGCCGCGCCGACGGCGAGGGCCGGGCGGAGCGTAGCGACTGGATGGCCGCGGTGCGCGACGAGCTGGGATCGTTCGCCGGCGACGCGCGAAGCCCCGGTGCAACGATGCGGGGCTCGGACGGCGAACCCCTGCTTCGCCTGGTGGAGGCACGGGTTCTTCCCGGGCTCGAGGAAGCGGGCATCGCCCGAACCGACGCGCCCGACGAGACATGGGCCAGCCTGGTCGTCGACCCGGACCTGTGGGCCGCCCTCTCGCCCGACCGGGACAGCGTGCTGGAGGGTCTGCGAAGGCGCGTCGATGAACTGGAGGAGGGCCGGGTCCACGCGTTCCGGCTCGACGGCGCGGTCGGCGCCCACCAGGACGGGGAAAGCCGGATGCGCGCCGAAGGGCTGACCAAGGTGTACCGACGCCGCAAAGTGGTCAACGAGGTCGACATCTCGGTGAACCAGGGCGAGATTGTCGGGCTGCTCGGGCCGAACGGGGCGGGGAAGACCACCACGTTCTACATGATGGTTGGACTGATCCCGCCCGATGCCGGAAGGGTCTTCCTGGACGGAGACGACCTCACCTCCGTCCCCATGTTCAAACGTGCCCGCAAGGGCATCGGATACCTGGCGCAGGAGCCGTCGGTCTTCCGGAAGCTGACCGTCGAGGACAACGTGCTCGCGATCCTCGAGACGCTGAAGTTGCCGCGCAAGGAGGAGAAGGCGCGTCTCGACTCCCTGCTCGGCGAGCTGGGGCTTTCCGGGCTGCGTAAGAGCAAAGCCTACTCGCTGTCGGGCGGTGAGCGCCGCCGGCTCGAGATCACCCGGGCGCTCGTGCAACGTCCGAAGTTCATGCTCCTGGATGAACCGTTCGCGGGCATCGACCCGATCGCCGTCAACGACATCCAACAAATCGTGCGCGACCTGAAGTCCCGTGGCATCGGCGTGATCATCTCGGACCACAACGTCGAGCAGACGCTCGAGATCGTCGACCGGGCCTACATCATGTACGAGGGGCGCATCCGCGTCAGCGGCAGCGTCTCCGAACTCGTATGGAACGACGAGGTCGCCGAGATCTATCTCGGGCCGACACTCACCCAGCGGATGCGGGGACGGTACACGCGCCCCCACTATGACGGAGCGAACGTATCGGCCGGTACGTAGCCGGACGCCTACCCGAAGGAGCGGTATGAGCCAGTTCCACGCCAAACTCTACCAGAGCACGCAGCTCCGGCAGGAGATGCGGATCAACCCTCGCCTGTATCAGGCGATGGAGTTGCTCTACATGCCCCTGCTCGATTTGCAGCAGCATCTGAAGGAGGAGATGGCGGAGAACCCGTTTCTGGAGATGGGCGAAGCCGACGAGCAGCAGGAGGTCGAGCTCAAGGACGACGTCAAGGACGAGCCGCTCGGCGACGAGGTCGACTGGGAGGAGATCCTCCTCGACGGCTTCGACGTGGGAGGACGCCCGCAGGAGTACGAGAAGAAGGAGTACTTCGAGCCGACTCCGGTCGCGAGCCAGGATCTCCACGATCATCTGCACGAGCAGCTCCACATGCTTCAGCTCGATGAGCGCCGCCTCCGCCTGGGTGAGGAGATCATCGGCAACATCGACGACCATGGGACGCTCGTGTGCGAGTTGAAGACGGTCGTCGAAGGCGTGAATCGTTGGATCGAGGACGTTCGGTCGACCGCACTCAAGAACGCGGAGGAGATCGAGGACGAAGCCGAGCGGACGGCCGAACTCGACGATATCGGGGTGGTTCTATGCCCCTACGACTCGCAGGAAGCCGACGACATGCTGCGCGTCATCCAGGGCTTCGATCCCCCGGGCGTGGGCGCGCGCGACGTGCGCGAGTCGATCCTCATCCAGCTTCGCCAGAAGGGGATGGAGAACGACACGGCGTATTGTCTCGTCGAAG
>JBBSOM010000297.1:0-4769 GCA_038259715.1 Longimicrobiales bacterium | reverse complement strand
GGGCCGCTACGGTCCCTACGTGACCGACGGGAAGGTCAACGCGACGCTTCCGAAAGGCACCGAACCCGAGGACCTGGAGATCGAGGAGGCCGTGGAACTGCTGGCCCGCGCGGCCGCACGGAAGGGCAAGGGCGGGGGCCGTAAGCCGGCCGCTCGGGGTCGCAAGGGCGGAGGGTCCCGGGGGAAGAAGTCGTGACCGATACCGTCACCGTGGTCGGTGGCGGTCTCGCGGGGTGTGAAGCCGCGCTCCAACTCGCGCGTCGTGGGCATCCGGTGCGCCTGGTCGAGATGCGCCCCGTGCGCCGCACCCCCGCGCACCAGACGGACGACCTCGCGGAGCTCGTTTGCACGAACTCCTTCAAGAGCGAGGATCCCGCCAACGCCCACGGCCAACTCAAGCGCGAGATGCGTGCGCTCGGTTCGGTTCTCCTGACGTGTGCCGACGAGACGCGGGTCGCAGCCGGCTCCGCCCTGGCCGTCGATCGGCACCTGTTCTCCGCGGCCATGACCGGGGCGGTCGCGGCTCATCCCGCCATTGAGGTGGTTCGGGAGGAGTGCACCGCGCTCCCCGACGGCCCGACCGTCATCGCGACCGGGCCGCTGACGTCCGACGCGCTCTCCGAAGCGATTGCGGCCTCCATCGGACACGAAGGCCTCGCGTTCTTCGACTCGATCGCGCCCATCGTCCACCGTGACTCGCTGGATGGGTCGATCGTGTTCGAGGCCGGACGCTTCGGCGAAGACGCCGACTATCTCAACTGTCCGATGGACCAGGATGAGTACGCGGCGTTCATCTCGGCGCTCAAGGCCGCGGACGTCTACCCGGGCCACGACTGGGAGGCGGTGCCCTACTTCGAGGGGTGCCTGCCCGTGGAGGTCATGGCGGCCCGTGGCGACGACACGCTTCGCTTCGGTCCCATGAAGCCGATCGGGCTCACGGATCCGCGCACGGGCGAGCGACCGTGGGCCGTCGTGCAGCTTCGCAGGGAGGACCGGGCCGGCCAGATGTGGAACATGGTCGGCTTCCAGACGCGGCTGCGCACGGGTGCGCAGCGGCGAGTCTTTGGGATGATTCCCGGCCTCGCCGACGCCGACTTCCTGCGCTGGGGGTCCATCCACCGGAACAGCTACCTGAACTTCCCCGGCTGCCTCACGGCGCACGCGAGCCTGCCCGAGCGCCAAGATGTGATCTTCGCGGGCCAGCTCACCGGTGTGGAGGGGTATACCGAGTCCGCCGCGAGCGGCATCATGGCCGGCCTGAACCTGGCCCGGCTGCTCGCGGGCGCCGAACCCACGCTGCCTCCGCCCACCACCGTGATCGGCGCGCTGTTCCGGTACCTGCGGGAGTGCGAAGAGAAGCGTTTCCAGCCCATGAACTCGAACTGGGGACTCGTCGAGCCACTGGCGCGCCGCATCCGGGACAAATCCGCCCGTCGTGTCGCGCTGGCGGACCGCGCGATGATGGATTTCGAGGAATGGATGTCCAAACAGGGCATTCAGGGCGTATCGAAGGCCTCCCTGGCGGCCGGAGGTTGACTCGGTGCGCCCCGAGGCGGACGTCTTCCTGCGCCACCTGTCCGATGAGCGTCAACTCGCGCCGAACACCCTCAAGGCGTATCGGAGGGACCTGGCGGAGCTCGACAGCTTCCTGACGGGATACCTCGGCCGTTCCGATTGGTCATGGCGCGAGGTGGACCGGCTCTCGCTTCGTGCCTTCCTCGGATGGTGCCGGCGCCAGGGGCGTTCCAAACGTACTGCGGCCCGCAAGCTTTCCGCGGCGCGTACCTTCTTCCGCTTTCTCCATGTCGAGGACCGGATTCCCGCCAACCCGACGAGGGCCGTGCGCGCCCCGAAGTTCGAACGCCGGCTCCCTGGGCACCTGTCGATGCCCGACGTCGACGAGGTCTTTGCGGCCACGGAGGCGCGCGCCGCCCTGAACACGCTCACGGGTACACGGGACCTGCTCGTGCTGGAGCTTCTCTATGGGAGTGGCCTCCGGCTCTCGGAACTCCACACGCTCGATCTGGACGACCTCGATCGGCGTGGAGGCCTGGCGCGCGTCACCGGAAAGGGCAGCAAGGAACGGATTGTGCCCGTCACGTCGTCGGCGCTGCGTGCGCTGGAACGGTACGAGCCTCGCCGGACGGAGGCGCGGGCGCGCGCGAAGGACGGTGGCGACGGCGCCGCGGTTCTCCTCAACGGGAGAGGGCGGCGGCTCTCGCGGCGCTCCATCCAGGAGGCGGTCCGCCGGTGTTTCGAGACGACCGCCGGCGCCCGCGGCCTCTCGGCCCACGCGCTGCGGCACTCATTCGCCACGCATCTGCTCGAGCGCGGGGCGGACCTGATGGCCGTGAAGGAACTGCTCGGCCACGTCAGCCTCTCGACGACGCGTATCTATACGCACACGACCAAGGAGCGGCTCCTGCGTGTCTACCGGGATGCCCACCCCCGTTCGGGAGAGTCTGGAGAATAGCCCGTTGACCGGCTGCCATATCGGCAGTGTTGTCGTTAACTTAAGGACTTCGTCCGAGCCGCGGGGGCTCAGCGAGCCGGCCCCCACGCTGCTCCCGGCGCCGTCACTACGCTCCTCAGCAGAGAATCATGAGTCTTCCCGAAGTCCGTGCCACGACCGTACTCGCCGTCCGCAAGGGAGGGCGCGTCGCCATGGGTGGCGACGGCCAGGTCACCATGGGTGAAACGATCGTGAAGGCGAGCGCGCGCAAGGTTCGCATCCTCAAGAACGGCAGGATCCTCGCGGGATTCGCGGGCGCGGTCGCCGACGCCTTCACGCTCTTCGAAAAGCTCGAGGAGAAGCTCGAGCGTTATCCGGCGAACCTGACCAAAGCCGTGGTCGAGTTGGCCAAGGATTGGCGCACCGATCGCTATCTGCGCCGCTTGAACGCGCTCCTCGCGGTAGCCGACGCCGACCACCTCTTCCTCGTGAGCGGTACGGGCGACGTCATCGAGCCGGATGATGACATCCTGGCCATCGGATCGGGTGGTACCTATGCGCTCTCCGCCGCGCGGGCGCTCCAGCGCCACTCGGATCTCGAAGTCAAGGACATCGTTCGAGAGGCGCTTACGATCGCCGGCGAGATCTGCATCTACACGAACCTGGACATCACCGTGCTGGAGCTTCCGGGAGACGAGGCATGACCGCGACGCCTGTGGACCCGGCTCTGCCGGCCGCACCCGCGCCAGAGGGCGAAGCGCCGCCTGAAGCGCCCTGGATCGACGAACTCACGCCCCGCCAGATCGTCGAGGAGCTCGACAAGTACATCGTGGGCCAGGACGACGCGAAGAAGGCGGTCGCCATCGTCCTGCGCAACCGCTGGCGCCGCCAGCGCGTCGAAGAAGAACTCCGGGACGAGATCGTCCCGAACAACCTGATCCTGATCGGGCCCACGGGCGTCGGGAAGACCGAGATCGCGCGGCGGCTGGCGCGGCTCGCCGGGGCCCCTTTCATCAAGGTCGAGGCATCGAAGTTCACCGAAGTCGGCTACGTGGGCCGCGACGTCGAGTCGATGATCCGCGATCTCGTCGACATTTCCGTCAACCTCGTCCGTGCCGAGCGCGAGGACGAGATGCAGGATGTGGCGGAGGAGCGTGTGGAGGAGCGGATCCTGGATCTTCTCCTGCCGCCCACGAAGGAGGTGCCAGAGCCTTCGCAGGAAGGGGAGGGCCCATCGGTGTACATCGCCGGTCCCTCGGGGGTCGAGCCCGCCGACGAGACGGTGCGCGGTCGCCGGCAGCGGACCCGAGAGAAGCTGCGCGGGCTCCTGAAGGACGGGAAGCTCGAGGAGCGTGAGGTCGAGATCGAGATCCAGCAATCCGCGTCCATCGACGGCATGATGATGCCGATGGGCGGGGAGGGAATGGACTACAACTTCACCGAGATGTTGCAGGAGATGTTGCCCAAGCGGACCAAGCGCCGGACGGTCAGCGTCTCCGAGGCCCGCCGAGTCCTCCTCCAGGACGAGTTGGAGAAGCTCGTGGACATGGACGAGGTGGTGAACGAGGCTCTCTATCGGGCCGAGGAGATGGGCATCGTCTTCCTCGACGAAATCGACAAGATCGCCGGGGAGCGGAGCGGCGCCGGGCCCGACGTGAGCCGAGAAGGCGTCCAGCGCGACCTCTTGCCCGTCGTGGAGGGATCGACGGTCGGGACGAAGTACGGACTCGTGCGCACGGATCACATGCTCTTCATCGCGGCGGGGGCATTCCACGTCGCCAAGCCGTCCGACCTGATTCCGGAGTTGCAGGGGCGCTTTCCGATCCGCGTGGAACTGAAGAACCTCACGGAAGCCGATTTCGTGCGGATCCTCCGTGAGCCGCGCAACGCGCTTCTCGGCCAGTACCAGGCGCTCGTCGGGACCGAAGGCGCCAGCATCGAGTTCACGGACGACGGGGTTGCGGAGATCGCCCGGATCGCGTCCGAGTTGAACGAGCGCATGGAGAACATCGGCGCACGTCGACTGCAGACCGTGATGACCACGTTGCTCGAAGACCTGATGTTCGGTCTGCCCGAAATCGGTGGCGAACAGCTCGTGGTTGACCGGGAATTCGTGCACGACCGCCTGAAGAAGACCGCGGAAGACGAGGACCTGCGCCGTTACATCCTCTGATCCCGACGTCCACCACGACACTCCTCCGAGGGACGAGATGACCTCTGAGAAACGCGACTTCCTCGCCATCCCGGATTTTCGGAAAGACGAGCTGCTCGGAGTGCTCGCACGTGCCCATCGGTTGAAATCCGGCGAGGAGCGAGG
>JBBSOM010000296.1:0-4785 GCA_038259715.1 Longimicrobiales bacterium | reverse complement strand
GGACGCCAGGGTGGTGGGGAAGGAGGGCCGGCGCCGCGGCCGTCCGGCGGTGGTACACCGGACTATGGGAGCCAAGGACCGGAAGCTCGTCTACTCGATGCAGGGTGGGACGGCCACCGAGAGCGTGGACGTCGCCGCGAGCCGGCAGCGCGAGTGGTCGCTCAGCAACCACGAGGCGGTCGAGTTGGCCCGCATGGCGTTGACCATCGAGGATCACTACGGCGGGCCTGTGGATATCGAGTGGGCCAAGGACGGGTATACGGGAGACCTGTACGTGGTGCAGGCGCGCCCCGAGACCGTGCATCGGGGCTCCTCCGCCGTCCTGCTCCGCTATCACATGGACGGAGATCTCCTCCGGCGGCTCGAGTCCGCCGGCGACGTTCTGCTCCGCGGGCACGCGGTCGGAAGCCGGATCGGCGCCGGCCGGGTGCGTGTGTACGAGGACTACGAACAGGTCATCGTGCGGAAGCGCGAGCTCCGGAACCGGCTGGCGGCGGGAGAGCGGCTGGAGGACATCCCGGCCGAGGAGCGTGTGTTCGACCCGGGCGACGTCCTGGTCACGGAGCTCACCACGCCGGATTGGGAGCCCATGATGAAGGAGGCGTCGCTCATCGTGACCGAGAAGGGCGGGCGCACCTCCCACGCGGCCATCGTCGCCCGCGAGTTCGGCATTCCGGCCATCGTCGGCTGTACCGAGGCCACCAAGGTCCTGACGCCTCTCATGGAGGTGACGGGATCGTGTGCCGAGGGAGACGTGGGACTCGTCTTCCGTGGAACGCAGCCCTTCCGCGTGGAGGAGATCCTCGTCGACGACACGCCGCCGACCCGCACCGGGATCAAGCTGAACGTCGGCTTTCCGGGCAAGGCGCTCCACGACGCCATGCTCCCTTCGGACGGCGTCGGGCTGGCTCGCCTCGAGTTCATCCTCACCGCCCAGGTGGGGATCCACCCCCTGGCCCTCGCCTGGTTCGACGAGTTGCGCGCGTACGCCGACGAGGGCACGCTCGCACCCCAGCTCGCGCCATTCCATGAGAAGCTCGAAGCCGAAGACCGGGACGAGCTGCGCACGCTCCTGGGCGCGATCGAGCGGCGCACCCCCGGCTACGGGGACCGCCGTCGCTTCTTCGTCGACCAGGTCGGGTACGGCGTAGCGCTTATCTGTGCCGCCTTCTACCCTCGCCCGGTGCTCGTGCGCCTCTCGGACCTCAAGTCCAACGAGTACCGGGAACTCCTCGGCGGCCGCATCTTCGAGCCCCACGAGGAGAACCCGATGATCGCCTGGCGCGGGGCTTCCCGCTACGTCGACGATCGCTTCACCGCAGCCTTCGAAATGGAGTGCGACGCGCTGCGCATGGTGCGCCAGGACCTGGGCCTGGACAACCTTCAGCTCATGGTGCCGTTCTGCCGGACCCCTGAGGAGGGCGCACGCGTCGTGCATGCCCTCGATCGGCACGGGCTCTCCCCCGCGGCCGGAGTTCCGCTCTTCCTCATGGTCGAGCTTCCCTCCAACGTCATCGAGGCGGACCGCTTCATCGACGCCATGCAGCTCACGGGCGGATCCATCGGCTCCAACGACCTGGTCCAGACCGTATACGCGGTCTCGCGCGACGACCTCGAGCGGTACGAGCCTGCCGTGGACGCCCGCTCCCCCGCGGTGCGCGCGCTCATCGGGCACGCCATTCGGGCCTTCCGGAAGCGCGGTCTCGAAATCGGGATCTGCGGGCAGGCTCCGTCCGATTACCCGGACGAGGTGCCGCCCTTCCTGGTGGAGTGCGGCATCTCCTCCATGTCGGTGACGCCCGACACCGTGCTCGACGTGCGCAGGGTGGTCGCCGCCGCCGAGCAGCGGTTTACCCCCCGGACCTGACGCAGAGCTCGGACCCGCTGGACGCGTGAGTCGCGGGGGACATGGCAGTCGGTACTGTGGAATTTCCCCGAGATCGCTGTAGTTCATCGGATCCGGAGGCGGTCTGCTACATGATCACCACACGTGTCGGCTTCTGGACGGCGACTTCGCTGGGGATCCTCGGAGTCGCCTATGCCATAGTCGTCGCGGTCGGTGTTTCGCAAGCGGGGTCTGATAGCCCCATCGTCGACCCAGTCCTCGCAGTCATGGAAGTCCTCACACTTCTGTCTGCTCCCCTGATCGTGACTCTGATGGCGACGATTCACACGCACGGCCCTCCCGAAACAAAGGTGTTCACCGCGTCGGCGCTTGCCTTTGGAGTCGCGATGGCCACGCTGACGAGCGCAGTCCACTTCATCGCCCTGACCGTCGCACGTGCCACAGGCTCCTTCGTTCTGGAATGGCCCTCCGCGATGTACGCGGCCGAGCTACTCGCGTGGGACGTATTCTTAGGACTTGCGCTCGTCCTTTCCTCCAGCGCGTTCAAGGGAGGGAACTTGAACCGCACGGTGCGGTGGGCTTTGGCAGTTACCGGGGCACTATGTCTACTGGGCACGATCGGACCGTTGATCAACGACATGCGCGTGCAACGCATCGGCATGCTCGGCTACGGCGTCGGGCTTCCAATTTGCTGTTTCCTGGTCGCTCGCGTATTCAGCAGAGCTGGCGAAAGAGAGCGCGGATGACGGATGGTCAGTGGAACAGTTGTGGCCACGGAGACTACGCCGCACCGCTTCGGCTGCCCGGCGCGGACGCATCCGGTACGCCACCACTCGCCGAAGCGGATCTCCGTGCGCGCATTCACGCTCAGCAGAGTCGCTACGCCGAAGCCGTCGCGGCATGGCAGCGGGCGCTCGAGGAGGACCACGGCAACGCATCGGCCAGCGACGGCATCGCTCGCGCCACGGCGCACCAGGGCCAGAGCCGTCCGCCGCGCGGCACTCGGTTGGGGCGCTGGTTCGGCGTCGCCGCAGTCACGCCGATCTTCGCCATGGCTCTCGCATTCTTCGCGGGTCGATTCTGGGGAGGCCAAGCGGGTGTGCTGGAACTGCGCGCTGTGCAGACAGCCACGGCGAACGAGGTAGCCTCGCTGCGCGCAATGTTGGAGAATCGCAGGACGGGATTGGCCATCCCGGGGCCGGAGTCCGCGACCGGGGTTTCATCCATCGCTGCCGCCGCGATCGGCAACCTCACACGCGCCTCCGTTGCCGGGGTGCGCCTCGAGGCCGAGCGCGGCGGCGTGCGTATCGAGTTCGAGCGACGACTGTTCTCGAGCGGCGGTACGGACTTCGTTGCCGGAGGTTCGGAGCGCCTGGCTGCGGTGGCGACGCTGCTCGCCGGAGTCGGTCCGCAGCTACGAATCGACGTGACGGGCACGACGGACGCGCGTCTCCTCAGGGCGGGTGCCCGCTGGCGCGACAACGGGGCGCTCGCCCTCGACCGCGCCGCCGTCGCCGCAGAATAGCTGCGCGAGCACGGCCCGCTCCCGATCGACGTGTGGACCGCTTCCGGATCGACGCCCGATTCGACGGTACGGGATGTGACCTGCATGACTCGTGCCCGCACGGTCATTCGCGTACAACCCCTCCCGGAGAGGTGAGAGCCCGTGCCCTTCGGCCAGGGGTTCGAGCCCCGGGTGAACGCGCGTCCCTCGTGTCCACACGGCTGGCGCCCACCGCACGGCGGTTCGACAAAACGCCTCGCCGGGCTGCCAGAGCCGGTCGCCGCGCAACTCGTCGGGTCGCACTATCGCGCAACGACTCCGTTTCGATCGAAAGAAGGGCTCTCTCGAGTCTCGCTGCCGAATGATTACTGAGCATGGTCTCAGTGCACCTGAGGAGCCTGTCAGGTTGCTCACCGCTAGTGACACTCCTTCGCAGGTGCGTCAAAGGTGGCGATGCCAAGGCAGCCCCAAGGACGCCGCACAAAGCGACGTTCCTTCCCAGCGCTGTCTTTGGTATATAGTGTGTCGCCGCTCTGTCGCACAGTAAATGAAGCTGCCGGTAAACGGGACGAAGTCAGCCGCAGGGTGTCCGCATGCACACTCGCTTCGACCGGGAATCCGACCTCCAGCACAACCTGGCTGTCTGAGCGCAAAGTCATAAAAGTCTCCATGGGCCCCGGAGTAACGGGTACCCAGGTGCCGCGAAAGTATGGCCCTGATGACGTGCCCGGCACTCGGACGAACGGCCCCCTCCTTGCCACGATGGTGTCGCCGCGGGCCACCATACTGGTATCGACCGATCCGTCTCCCGCGCGCATCACAAGATTTTCGCCATCGAGTCGGTAGGTGGCCTGGAATTGCGGGGCTGGCATCAGTCGGTGAACATGTCCGTCAGAGGTAAAGGCTACTGCGAAAAACGGGAAATCCGACGCGTCGACGTTAACCCAGTGACCGGTCCACGGCATAGCTTGGGCGTTGAGCATGGTCGGGAGACAGCTCCCGATTAGCAAGGGAAGCAACCAGTAGTTCCGCATTTCAACTCCTTCTGATATGGGGAGCCTCCCGAGGGTCATGATTGGGTGCGCTTCCGACGATCGCTTGGATTGGTCCTCTTGATTCTCCACCCGAGGCTCTATGTGCACAAGGGCTCGATCACACCACCGCCCTGCCTGTGGCCAAGTCAACTCGCACGAGTGTACTGCCTTTCAAGTTCTTAGCCCACGCTCGATCTGCTTGACGATCTCTTTGGCGGACTTGGTCCAGACAAAGGGTGTGGGGTCTTGGTTTTGGTTGCGGATATATGCGGTGATGACGTCCACGAGTTCGCCGACGCTGGTCCCGGCGAGGCGGCGGAGTTGGCGGTCGTCGAGCTCACCGAAGAAGCGTTCCACGAGATTCAAACCAGGATCCGCCGGTGGGAACGAAGTGGAAGTGG
>JBBSOM010000295.1:0-4797 GCA_038259715.1 Longimicrobiales bacterium | reverse complement strand
TAGGCTCGCCTGGCCTGTTTGGGCTCTTGTGCTTCCAGGTCCACCGCCGCGTCGTACCAGTCGTCGGCGCTCGGGCCCGAGCCTTCTCGCGGTACGCGCGCCCGATCGGGACGGCTGAGCGGGAGGACCGCCGCGCCGGGTTCGGCGGCTCCCGCACCCGGGGGCGGCTCGTGCGACGCCGGAGCTTCCAGGCCGAGGTGCAGTTGGCCGCTCACGGGGTCCCAGACGTCCCGATCTTCCCGGACGAGCACCCGGCCACCCACCACGGTCAGGTCCAGAGCAGAGAGGGGTCGGCCGGAAGGAAGCTGGTCGCGCAGCGTCGCCAACGTCCGTTTCACCCGATGCGAGGTGATGTCGGACGCCACCAACTCCCGCGCCGCGCGGAGCAGGGCCACGTCCTGGAACGAGAAATAGTAGGCGTTGTGGGGTCCGCGGCGCGGAGAGAGGAGGCCCGCCCGCGTCCACGACAGGATCGTCGAGACGGGAATCCCCAGGACCTCGGAAACCTCACGGGTGGAGTATCCGGTCATGTCCGGTTGCCCCCCGTGTGGTCAGCCGGACGCGGCCTTCTTCGAGGACTTCCTTGCTCCGGACGACTTCCCGGCCGTGTCCTTCTTGCCGGCGCGGGTCGCGGGCTTCCGTTCTTCCTCGCTGTCCGCCAGGGATGCCTTGAGGGCGGCCATGAGGTCGATGATCTGGGTCTTGGACTCTTCGACGGGCGCGGCGGTGATCTCGTGCCCCTCGACCTTCTGCTGGATGAGCTCGAGCGTCCGGTCGTACACCTCGTCGTGGTACTTCGAAGCGTCGAAGTCGTTCTCGGCGGCCTGCTCGATGAGCTGCGTGGCCAGCTTCAGCTCCGCGGCGTTGACGTCCCCTTCCTCGAGCGGCACTTCGTCGAAGCTCTTGATCTCATCCGCGTAGTAGAGTTGCTCGAGGAGCAGTCCTTCCTCGTAGGGGCGGACGACCACGAGATATTCCTTGCCCCGTGTGGCCTGCTTGGCGATGGCCACTCGTCCCGTTTCCCGCATCGCGGCGGAGAGCAGGCGGTAGGCGCGCGCGCCGCCTTTGTCCGGCCCGAGATAGTAGGCCTTGTTGGAATACAGCCGGTCGACGGTACCCTCGGGCACGAAGCCGACGATGTCGATCGAGTCGGACTTCGGGGCTTCGAGGACCTTCAGCTCCTCGTCGTCGAAGAGCACGTATTGCCCCTTGGCGAACTCGTATCCCTTCACGATGTCCTCGCGGGGCACCACCACGTCGTCCGTAGGGCAGATGTACTGCTGGCGTACCCGTGTGCCGCACTCCTTGTGGATCATGTTGAAGGAGATGCGACGCGACGACTCTCCGGTGGAGTAAAGCTTCACCGGGAGGGACACGAGCCCGAAGGCGATGGTCGAGGTACCGATGGCGCGGGCGGACATGGTTCTGAAAACATATGTTGTTGCTTCGTGGGTGCGCAACGGGATTCCACGGCGCTGGCATGGCCGCCGGCGCCGATGTAGACTGCCCCTTCCCCGGGATTCGCGGGGCGCCGCCTTTTCCTGGCGGCACATATCGCACGATGTGGACACTCGGCGGGAGTGACGACGATGGCGAGCAGAACGAACCGTTCCGGGCTGGCGTTCCTCATGCTGCTTACCGGCTCGGCCCTGTGGGGCTGCGGGGCGCCGGATCAGACACAGGTCCAGGGGCAGGGGGAGGCGCAGGGCCAAGCGCAAGGTATGCCCAGCACGGCCAAGGGGGACTGGCCGTTGTACACGGCCGACCTCCGCGGCACCCGGTACTCGCCACTCGCCCAGATCGACGCGGGCAACTTCGACGACCTCGAAGAGGCGTGGACGTTCAAGACGGACAATCTGGGCAACCGGCCGGAGTACAAGCTGGAGGGCACGCCGCTGGCCGTGAACGGCATCCTGTACACCACGGCCGGTACGCGCCGGGCAGCCATCGCGCTCGACGGCGCCACCGGTGAGCTGCTCTGGATGTACAGCATGCACGAGGGCAAGCGCGGTGGCTACGCGCCGCGCCAGCTTTCCGGTCGGGGACTCTCGTACTGGACGGACGGCCAGGGCGACGACCGCGTGCTCTACGTCACGCCAGGCTACCGGCTGGTGTGCCTGGACGCGAAGACGGGCGTTCCCATCGAGTCGTTCGGCGACCACGGGGTGGTCGACCTCAAGGTCGGCGTCATCAAGGGTTCGGGCGAGCAGATCGACCTGGAAACAGGAGAGATCGGCCTGCACTCGACGCCCACGGTGGCCGGCGACGTCATCCTGGTCGGCTCCGCCATGGCCGAGGGCTTCACCGTCACCACGTCGAACAATTCCAAGGGCCTGGTTCGGGCCTTCGACGTGCGCACGGGCAAGATGGTGTGGCGCTTCGACACGATGCCCGGACCCGGTCAGTTCGGGAACGACACCTGGAAGGACGATTCCTGGGCGAAGAACGGCAACACGGGCGTCTGGACGCAGATCACCGTCGACGAGGACGCCGGTCTCGTCTACCTGCCGATCGAGTCGCCCACGTCGGATTTCTACGGTGGGTCGAGGCCTGGCGACAACCTCTTCGGCGAGAGCCTGGTGGCTGTCGACCTGAAGACCGGCGAGCGGAAGTGGCACTTCCAGTTCGTGCATCATCCCATCTGGGACCACGACATGTCGTCGGCTCCGCTCATCGCGGACGTGGAGATCGACGGTCAGATGAGGAAGGTTGTCGCGGTTCCGAGCAAACAGAGCTTCCTGTACGTCTTCGACCGCATCACGGGCGAGCCCATCTGGCCGATCAACGAGACGCCGATGCCGCAGAGCACCGTTCCGGGGGAGGAGACGTCTCCGACTCAGCCGATCCCCTCGAAGCCCCCGGCATACGCGCGCAACTATCTCAAGGTACCCGACGACGTCATCGACTTCACACCCGCGATGCGGGCCGAGGGGCTGGCGATCCTGAAGCGCTACCAGACGGGCCCGATCTACAACCCGCCGGTGGAGGGCACGGTGGACGGCATCGTCGGCGCGATCCTGGTGGGGAATGCGTCCGGCGGGACGAACTGGCCGGGTGGTGGTATGGATCCCGAAACCGGAATCGTGTATGCGCAGGCGGCCAACTCCTTCATTTCGGGCGCTTCGGTGACCGAGCCGCCCGCCGGCTTCTCGGACGTGCAGTACCTCTACGGCGTGAAGGGCGAGACGTTCCGGCTCTACCATGCCGCCGGCACCGGCGACAATCCGGACGCACCGAAGCCGCAGGACTTCGCCGGAGAAGCGGTGAAGAACGAGAAGCCGGTGCCTCGCCTGGACGTGGACGGCCTGCCGATCGTGAAGCCGCCCTATGGACTCCTGGCCGCCATCGACCTGCACAAGGGCGAACTCATGTGGCAGGTGCCGCACGGCGACACCCCCGACCAGATCCGTAACAACTCCGTGCTCAAGGGGATGAACATCCCGAAGACGGGCCAGCGCGGTAGCGTCGGGCTCGTCGTGACGAAGACGCTCGTGATCCTGGGCGACCCCCAGGTCACGACCACGGACGAGCATCCGCGCGGCGCGATGCTGCGTGCCTATGACAAACAAACCGGCGAGCAGGTGGGCGCCGTTTTCATGCCGGCCGCGCAGAGCGGTTCGCCCATGACCTACACCGCGCAGGGCAAGCAGTATATCGTGGTGGCGGTGAGCGGTGGTCCCTACTCGGGCGAATACATCGCCTACACGTTACCCAACAGTTGAGCGGTTGCGCGTGATTCGACGATTCTCGATCGGCGTGGCGGCGGTGCTTGCCGCCGCCACATCCGTCCCTTCCCCGGGCGCCGCGCAAGCGCGGTCCACGTGGGACGGAGTCTACTCCGCGAAGCAGGCGGGGCGGGGCAAGGAGCTGTACCTGGGCACGTGCGCCACCTGCCATGGCCCGGACATGAGCGGCGTCGACGCGGCGCCTCCGCTCACCGGTGGGCGCTTCGCGTCCAACTGGAACGGCGTTACGCTCGGCGACATGGTGGAGCGCATCCGGATCTCGATGCCACAGAACGACCCGGGCACGCTGAGCCGGGAGCAGATCGCCGACGTGATGGCGTATATCCTTCAGCAGAACGGCTTCCCGCCGGGCCAGAAGGATCTTCCGCGGCAGTCTGCCTTCCTGAAGATGATCGCCTACGACGCCTACAAGTCGGGCAGGTGAGCGTCAGATCGTCCGACCCCGCAGGTAGCGCTCGCCGAAGTCCACGCGTAACTCGATCCACATCGGCAGGTGATCGGACATCTGGAAGGTCCGCCACTGCTTGTAGTACGTGGTCGGATTTTTACGGGGTGTTCCGGCACTGGTCGTCGCGTACGCGGCGCCCATGAGCGGGATGTACTCGGCCTCGTCTTCGTCGCGGAACACGCATTCGTAGAAGTCGAAGACTCCCGCGGACGAGCAGGCGACGGCGGCATTCGCCTGCGTCGAAAACGCGATCTGATCGTAGAAATGGTTCCGCTCGACGTTGGTCCCCGGGATCTGTTGGAGGGCCTCCGGCACGACAAAGCCGGCGTCCGTGATGGCCAGGTATGTGGTGTCGTCCCGGCTGAAGATGTTGAAGTCGCCGAGCAGGACGAGGTTCGGGGACCATGCGTCGGGGTCTCCCACACGGTCACGCAAGAAGCCCGCAACGCTCGTGATCTCCTTGACGCGCTCGGGCAGTTCGGCGGCCGACCCTCCGTACAGGATGTGGACGGTGGACAGAATGAACTTGAACCAGCCGGCCTCGAACGCCGCGAGGTAGGGCGTGCGGTAGAGTTGATCGACGGGCTTCACGACGCGCGAGCC
>JBBSOM010000294.1:0-4800 GCA_038259715.1 Longimicrobiales bacterium | reverse complement strand
TGGTCCATCTCTTCCGTCAACTCGTCCACGAGATCCCGGATCCGGTGGAGTTCCGGCCGGAGACTCCCGTGCACCTGCGCCACCTTGTGCGCGAATTGCTTCAGGACCGGCGCGGTCTCGCGCACGTATCGGTGATGAACTTCGACGATGTACCTGGCGAGAAACGCCGGATCCCACGCCCGAGGGTCCGGCCAGTTCCCGGCCTTCCGATCGGCTCCGGCCAGCGCCTCCTCGAGGTGTTCGTACCGCACGCCGGCCTGTTCGCAGGCCGCGCCCACCGTGCGGTCACCCCCGCAGCAGAAGTCGATTCCCAGGCGCTTGAAGACCGCGGCCCGGGCGTAGTCTTCCGCGACCACCTCACCGATGGTGCGCTCCCTCAGGTCGTTCGCCATTATCTCATTCATGTTTCTTCCGATCCAGATCCGGGTTGCGACGCGCGCGGTAGCGCGTGGGAAGTCAATGCTAGAAACTATTATCACCATTGGCAAGTTGTTTGTCTTGTTTATTGCTCCGGACAACGAGGTTCAACCATGAGTAGCATCGATCGCCCTCTCTCGGGTGGCGCCCTTCTCTTCACCCTGAGCGAAGAGGGCGCCCACGTCCGTGAGCCCGACCTCCTGGCGCGGCATGGTCGCAACGCGCGAACGCTGGTCAAAGAGAACGGGCTGCGGGTGACCTTGGTGGCGGTGGCGCCGGGCGGAGAGATCCTCGAGCATCATGCCGACGGCCCCATCAGCGTTCACGTCCTGGACGGGAGCATCCGGTTCCGGGCGCAGGACAATGAACACCTCATGGAGGCGGGTGCGCTCCTGACGTTGCCCGCGGGTATTCGCCACGCTGTGTCGTCCGACGAGGGAGGGCTGTTCCTCCTCACCGTGTGTCAGCCGACCGCGGCAGGGTGACGCCGTCGGAGGTCGGGCTCAGGCTCGTGAACGCCATCATCGCGAAATGCCAATCATCACCTTAAAATAGTACGGCGGTCGGCTTCCCCCGGGGCCCCCGCACGCCGACCCGACCGGACTCCCTGCCAGGAGGGCACCCAATGCCCACGTATTCCATCACCGTCAATGGTGAAGACCGCAGCGTCGACGCAGAGGCCGAAATGCCGCTCCTCTGGGTGCTTCGCGACGTCCTCGGCCTGACGGGCACGAAGTTCGGTTGTGGGAAAAATCTCTGCGGCGCATGCACGGTCCACATGGACGGAGAACCGGTACGGTCCTGTCAGACCCGCATGTCCATGGCCGACGGCCACGCCTTTACGACCATCGAGGGTCTCGCCCCGGAACTCACGGCCCTCCAGAAAGCCTGGATCGCCGAAGGTGTCCCGCAGTGCGGCTACTGTCAGTCGGGGCAGATCATGGCGGCCTCGGCACTGCTCGTAAAGCACCCTCAGCCGAGCGATGCCGAGATCGACGACGCCATGCAACTCAACATCTGCCGGTGCGGCACCTACCAGCGAATCCGGAAAGCCATCCATCGCGCAGCTCGGGAGGGATGACCATGTCGATCCTCGTGACCAACGTCTCGCGCCGGGACGTCCTCAAGACGCTCGGGCTCGCCTCCGGCTTTGTCCTGTCCACCTCCATCCTGCCTCGCGGCCTGCGCGCCATGGTGCTGGGCAACGCTGAGGATCCGGTCCTCAGCCCCTCCGTCTATCTCGCCATCGACGAGGACGGTACGGTTCGGGTCTACGTGCACCGGGTCGAGATGGGTCAGGGCACCCGCACCGGTCTCGCCCAGATCATCGCGGACGAGCTGGATGCCGACTGGAATCGTCTCCAGGTCATGCCGGCTTATGGCGACAAGAAATTCGGCAGCCAGAACACGGACGGGTCCTCATCGATCCGCGGCTTCTACGACGCCTTCCGCACAGCGGGCGCAACGGCCCGCACCATGCTTGAGCAGGCGGCGGCCCGACAGTGGGGCGCCGATTCCGAACAGGTCGAAGCCAGCATGCACGAGGTGCTGAACAAGGTCACGGGCGCCACACTGGATTACCGCGAGTTGGTTGCGGCCGCCGCCCAACTCCCCGTGCCGCCCCCGGAGTCGCTGAAGTTCAAGCCCCGCTCCGAACACACGTATATCGGCAAGCCCATCCCGAACATCTATGGGGAGGACATGGCCACCGGCCGAGCGATGTTCGGCCAGGACGTCCGCCGGGAAGGCATGGTCTACGCGGTGGCGCAGCGTCCGCCCGACGTGGGCGGCATGCTCGATAGCTACGACAAGGCGGCGGCAATGGCGGTGCCCGGCGTGCTCGATGTGGTCGAGTTGCCGGCCTATACCTTTCCGATGGGCTTCCACCCGCTGGGCGGTGTGGCCGTGGTGGCCACCAACACTTGGGCGGCCATGCAGGGGCGCGAGGCCCTGAACGCGACGTTCAAGCCGGGCCCGAACGCCGACTACGACACCACGAAGTTCGAGGCGTCCCTTTGGCAATCCATCGAAGACGGGGGTCAGGAGACGTACGCACGCGGCGACGTAGCCGCGGATCTGGCCTCCTCATCGAAGCGCCTCAGCGCCGACTACTTCGTCCCGCACCAGCACCACATCCCCATGGAGCCCCCCGCGGCCACCGCGGAATGGAACGGGGACAACCTGAAGATCTGGACATCGTGTCAGGATCCCCAGGCGGTGCAGGAGACGGTGGCGCCCTTCGTCGGGAAGAAGCCCGAGGAGATCTACGTCGAGGCCACGCTACTCGGCGGCGCGTTCGGTCGAAAGTCGAAGCCGGACTTCGCGGTCGAAGCGGCCGTGCTCGCCAAGCATATGGGCAAGCCGGTCAAGATGATCTGGACCCGCGAAGACGACGTGAAGCACGGCTTCTACCACACGATCGCGGCCCAGCGGGTCGACGTGGGCCTGGACGCCTCGGGGAAAGTGACGGCATGGGACCACCGGGCGGCCTATCCTTCGCTCATGGAGGTAGCGGGAGCCGGCAGGACCGACGCGGCCGCGGCCGGCGAGGTGGCGCTCGTCATGCAGCAGCCGTTCGGCGTCCCGTCCATGCGGATCCGCTCCGGCGAAGCGCCGGCCCACGTCCGCGTAGGGTGGATGCGCTCCGTGACGAGCATCCAGCATTCGTTCGCCGTAGGCTCCATGGTCGACGAGATCGCGGCCGAGACGGGGCGCCGACCGGATGAGGTCTGGAACGACTTGTTTGGGTCGGTGCTGACCGGAGCCGAGGTCAAGGACCGGAAGCGGCGCGAGCCGAGGCCGGCGGACGCCGCGCGTCTGAAAGCGGTATTCGCGCGCGTGGTCCAGACATCCGGCTACGGCAGGAAGCTGCCGGCGCGGACGGGGATCGGCTTGGCCGCCTGGGCCAGCTTCGGCAGCTTTACCGCTGCGGCGCTGGAGGTCACGGTCAGCCCGGAGGGCGACGTGAAGGTGCCGCGCGCGTGGACCGCCATCGACTGCGGTCTCGCCGTGAACCCCGACCGGACCCGGGCGCAGATTGAAGGCGCTACCATCTTCGGGCTGTCGATTGCGCTTCACGGCGAGATTACGGCGGAGAACGGCGCCATCGTCCAGAACAACTTCAACGACTACCCTGTATGCAGGATGCCCGAGGCGCCCGAAGTGGAGGTCTCGATCTTCGAGAACGACTATCCGCTCGGCGGTGTCGGGGAGCCCGGCGTCCCACCGGTCGCTCCGGCGCTGTGCAACGGCATCTTCGCGGCGGTGGGCAAGCGCATCCGGCGGCTACCGCTCAAGAACCAGTTGCGCCAGACCTGAGGACTGAATGGCAACCCAGGCCCGGACCGTGACCCGGGCCCGGGTCACGGTCGTGGTGCTCAACTGGTGCGACGAGGAGCTGACGCGCGAGTGTCTGCTCTCGCTGCGGCGCACCGAATACCCGGACCTTACCGTGCTTCTGGTGGACAACGGATCGCACGACGGGTCCGGAGAGCGCCTCCGCTCGGCCTTTCTCGATGTCTCATTCCTGCAGACCGGTTCGAACCTGGGGTATACCGGCGGCAACAATCAGGGCATCGAATGGGCGCGGGAGAAGGGCGCGGACTATGTCCTGGTCCTGAACAACGACACGGAAGTCGCACCCGGCTGTGTGCCGGAGTTGGTGAAAGCGGCCGAGAATCACGGCTCCAAGGTCGCGGCCGTGGTTCCGAAGATCCTCTACCACGACGCTCCGGACCGCATCTGGTACGCGGGCGGCGAGTTCTCGCCGGCGCACGGCCTCGGTCTGCACTGGCGAGAGGGCGAACACGACGACCCCGAGGCGGACGGACCGGTGGAGCCCGTCACGTTCATGTCCGGATGTTGCTGCCTTCTTTCCGTAGATGCGTTGAACGAGGTCGGCTTGTTCGTCGAAGAGTTGTTCGCCTACGTGGAGGACGTCGAACTCTCCCTGCGCTTCGCGGCAGCGGGGTATGACGTGCTCTACCAGCCCACCGCGCGGGTCCTGCACCACTGCCCTCCCCCGGGCTCACGGCCGTCACCCTTCCAGATCCAGCAGCGGGACGTGAATCGGCGGTGGGTGATGGCGCGACACTTCACACTGCGCGACCGCGTGCCCTTTCTGGCCCGGTTCTACGTGACCCGCCTCCTCCTCCTCGGCCGCTATCTCCTGTCGGGAGACGTCCCGCGCGCTCGCGCGATCGTGGCCGGGGCCCTGCGCCGGGGTCCGGTCCTGGAGTAGCCATGCGCCTTCAGGTGGATGCCCGCCTCCTCTACGGCGGCGGAATCGGCCGATACCTGCGAGAGCTATCGGCACGGTGGCTTATGGACCCGACGCTGGAGCGCGTCCGCTTCCTCGGACGCCCTGGAGAGCTCGATCCGTGG
>JBBSOM010000293.1:0-4809 GCA_038259715.1 Longimicrobiales bacterium | reverse complement strand
TCCGTCTGGTCAAGAACCAGTCGCCCGAACGGGTCAAGCAGCGGGTCGAAGCGCACCTGGAGACGGTGACCCCCGCCGGTGTCACGGTCGAACTGAAGGCGCTCCATGGTGGGCGGCCCTGGCAGGCCAAGGTCGAGGGCAGGCTGATGGAAGCCGCGTCGGCGGCGCTCGAAGAAGCATTCGGCGCTCCGGCGGTCTTGCAGGGCGAGGGTGGCTCGATTCCGATCGTCGTCGACTTCGAGGAGAAGTTGAAGTGCTCAGCGCTCCTGGTCGGCTTCGCGCTACCGGGGTGCAACCTGCACGCGCCCAATGAGTGGTTCGAGCTGGCCGCGTTCGGGAAGGGGATCCGGGCGCTCGCGATCCTGTACTCGAAGCTGGGCTGAAAGCGGGCGCGCGAAGTCGAAAGCGCCGGCAGGATCCGCCGGCACGTCAGATCCACTCGACTCTGACGATGCGCTCCACCGCCTCGAACTCCCGATCTCCTGTCACCACCGTTGCCTCGTAGCGGACAGCGGTTGCTACCGCGAAAGCATCGGCGTACGAGAGAGGGTGGGCAGCTTTGATGCGCGCGGCATCGAGCACGTCGTCGAAGCTGTTGCCCACCACCTCCGTGGGGAGAGACTCGAGGTGGTCGAGGACCCGCTCGGCGTCCTCCACGGAGCGATGTCGGGCGACAATGTAGTACACCTCGCCTACGTTGATCTCGTTGACGATCAGCTTCTCGCCCGTCTCCATCGCACCGCGAAGATGCCCAGCGACCGCTTCAGCCCCGGCCTCGTCGTTGAGGAACGCCAGAATCGCGTACGAATCGAGCACCCTTCTCCGCGCCTCGGGCATCTTCGTCCTTTCGCTCCTGCTTGAGTGCACGCGTCAGGGAGGGGCCGCCCTTGAGGACTCCCCTGGCCGACGCGACGGGGTCGTCACCAAGGGGCTCGATCATCACGCGCCTGCCTCCCGCATGGGTCACCATGACAAGATCTCCCGGCTCGAGGCCGACCGCCTTCCGGATGTCGGCGGGCACCACGACCTGGCCTTTGGGCGACGTCCGTACGATGGACATTGGCGACTCCTGGTTTAACTGTACCGGCACGATGTTCAACGTGAGGCCATCAAGTTAAACAATGGAGATGGCATAGGTGTATGCCTCCTTCTCAGCCTCCCACCATCACGGTGGCCCGCAGCAACGCCCTCGCCTTGTTGAGCGTCTCCTCGTACTCCGTGGCGGGATCGGAGTCCGCCACGATTCCGGCGCCGGCCTGCACGTAGGCCTTCCCGCCCACGACGAGTACGGTGCGGATCGTGATGGCCGTATCCATCGACGCGCCGCCATAGCTGAAGTGTCCGACGGCTCCCGCGTACGGCCCCCGCCGCGTCGGCTCCAGCTCGTCGATGATCTCCATGGCGCGGATCTTCGGTGCGCCGCTCACCGTCCCGGCCGGAAAGCACGCTTTGAAGACATCCACCGCTCCGAGGCCCGGCTTCAGACGACCCTCCACCTGGCTGACGATGTGCATGACGTGGGAGTATCGCTCGACCACCATGAGGTCGGGCACGGTCACGGTGCCGTATTCGGCCACCCGGCCCACATCGTTCCGGCCCAGGTCCACGAGCATCCGGTGCTCGGCCAGCTCCTTCTCGTCGGCCAGGAGATCCTCGGCCAGCGCCCGATCCTCCTCCTGGGTCCTCCCGCGTGGCCGCGTGCCGGCGAGGGGCCGGACGGTCACGGCACCCTCCTCCACGCGGACGAGGACCTCGGGGGAGCTGCCCACCAGGGAGATGCCGTCCATCTCCAGGAAGTACAGATACGGTGAAGGATTCAGCGTCCGCAGCGCCCGATACAACGCAAAGGGCGTGGCGTCGAGCGCGACGCCGAGGCGCTGGCTGAGCACCACCTGGAAGGCGTCGCCCGCGCGGATGTATTCCCGGATCCGCTCCACACCCGCCTCGTATGCCTCCCGGCTGATCGAGCTTTCGAAGGCCGGGTCCACATCCGGCTCGGCGCCGAGCGTCAGAGGAGGTGGGCCCTCGGCCGAAGCCAGCTCGTCGATCAGGGCCTCGGTGCGCCCGACGCCCGCATCGTATCTCGCCCGCAGAGCGCCCTCGTCCATGCCGGGTTCCACCTCCACGGCGGCGATGGCCATGGCCCGACCCTTGAGATTGTCGATGGCGAGCACGACATCCGTGAACAGGAAAAGGCCGTCGGGCAGACCGAGGTCGTCGGGCGGGGGGGACGGCAGCTCTTCGATGTGGCGCACGACGTCATACCCGAAAAATCCCACCGCCCCTCCCCAGAACCGGGGTAGCCCCCCAACGTCGGCGGGTGTGCGGGCGCGGAGCCGCGCGTCGAGGTCCGCGAGCGGATCGTCGGTTTCCACTGGGGACCACCCCCCCTCGGGCGTCCACCACGATACCTTTCCATCCTGGACCCGCCACGCCCCGGACGGGCGGGTACCCAGAAACGAGTAGCGGGCCCATTGTTCGCCGCCGACCACCGACTCGAGCAGGAAGCCGAACGGGGGTCGGGCCAGCTTGGCGTACGCCGTGACCGCCGTGTCCACGTCGAAGAGGAACTCTCTCCAGACGGGAACAACACGCGAGGTCCGGGAGTGGACCCGGAAGTCCTCGAAGGAAGGGCGGAGATGCATCGTTGCCTGAACGGGATCCGAAAGGAATGAGCGAAGCAATGTCCCCTGAGCGAGACAACGCGTCAACGCCGGTCGTCGCCGTCGATACCGGCGGCACGTTCACAGACCTGATCCTGTGGAAGGACGGCGCGCTGACCACGCTCAAGATCGCCTCGACGCCGTCCGACCCAGCACAGGCGGTGTTGGACGGAATCCATACGCTCGTCGAGGACGGCGAGCGGTTCCTCCTGTTGCATGGCTCGACCGTGGCGACCAACGCGCTGCTCGAACGTCGGGGCGCAAGAGTGGTTCTCGTCACGAATGAGGGCTTCGAGGACGTTATCGAGATCGGTCGACAGAACCGGCCCCAACTCTATGCGCTGGTCGGGCATCGCCCCCCTCCGCTCGTCGCGCGGGAGGACCGGATCGGCATTCCCGGCCGACTCGGCCCCAGTGGCGAGGAGGTACAACCTCTCGAGTCGGCGGCGCTGGAAGCGCTCGCCGTGCGGGTCGAGGAGCGAGGCGCCGAGTCGATCGCCATCTCGCTTCTGCACGCGTACGCCGACCCGGTGCACGAACGGGCCGTCGCTGCCGCGTTGGCGCCCGCGGGGCTCCCGCTGTCCGTCTCGTCCGAACTGCTCCCGGAGTTCCGGGAGTATGAGCGCACGTCCACCACGGTCGTGAACGCCTACGTCGCGCCGCTGATGTCGCGCTATCTCGGACGCCTGGCCGAGGAGGCGGGGGCGGAGCGGGTCACGATCATGGGTTCCAACGGCGGAGCGCTGCCCATCGAACGTGCGCGGCGCGAGCCGGTGCATACCGTGCTGTCGGGACCGGCCGGAGGGGTGGTCGGGGCGCTTACCTGGGCTCGGCGGGCGGGACATGAGCGCGTGCTCTCCTTCGACATGGGCGGGACGTCTACGGACGTGTCGCTCTGTCCCGGCTATGCGCTGCGGACCCGCGAGTTCGACATCGACGGCCAGCCCGTGGCCATTCCGGTCATCGACATCCACACGGTCGGGGCCGGCGGAGGCTCGCTGGCACGGCTCGACGCCGGGGGCGCGCTGCGCGTCGGCCCGCAGAGCGCGGGGGCGGATCCCGGCCCGATCAGCTACGGTCGCGGAGGCACCGGCGTAACGGTCACCGACGCACACGTCTGGCTGGGTCGTCTCCCCGTAGGGGCATTCCTGGGCGGCGCGGGTCGCTTGGACCGGGAGGCCGTACGTGGCCCGATGCAGGTCCTCGCCGACGGTCTCGGCAGATCGCTGGAGGAGGCGGCCGAGGGCGTGATTTCGGTGGCCGACGCGGCCATGGAGCGGGCATTACGCGTGATCTCGGTGGAGCGCGGCTACGACCCGGCGGACTTCGCCGTGGTGGCATTCGGTGGCGCGGGCGGCCTCCACGTCGCCGAACTCACCCGCCGACTCGGCGCCTCGCGCGCGCTCGTTCCGCCCGACCCCGGGCTGCTCTCCGCGTACGGCATGCTGGCGTCTCCCATCACGCGGGAACTGTCGCGAACGGTGCTGGCTTCGACGGAGCGGGAGGACCTCGATCATCTCCTCAACGAGGTCTTCGAGGAGATGGAGGGACGGGGCCGAGCCGAAATGCTGGAAGAAGGCGCCGACCCGGAGACGCTCGCCGCCGAACGTTGGGTGGACGCCCGGTATCAGGGACAGAGCTTCGAGCTGCGCGTCCCCGCCGACGCCTGGCTCTCGTCGTTCCATCAACAGCATGCGGAGCGCTATGGCTACCGCCGGGACAACACGCCGGTGGAGGCCGTCACGTTGCGGGTGGTGGTAACGGCGCCCTCCGTCCCGCTCGAGGTGCCCGAGCTACAAGAGCAATCGGGCCCCCCACCCGTGGAGCGGTGTCGGGTCTTCTTCGGCGGACAGGAGATGGAGGCCGCACTCGTGTGGCGACGTGATCTCGCGGCCGGTCACGAGATGGAGGGCCCGGCCATCGTCCAGGAGTACAGCGCCACCACCTGGGTGCCACCCCAGTGGCGACTCCGCGTCGACCGATGGGGGTGCCTCCACCTCATCAGCGGAGCATAGGAACCCGGGAGGGTTATCTTTTCCGGGCTCGGTTCTGGACCAACCGCATCATCGAAGGAACATGGCCATACAGCCACCGAAAGCCAGGCGGGCGGATCCCGTCGGCGACACGCATCTGAGGCCGCCGTACG
>JBBSOM010000292.1:0-4810 GCA_038259715.1 Longimicrobiales bacterium | reverse complement strand
GTGCACCGCCTCGATCCGGCATGAAAGCCAGGCCGCGCAGTCGTCGAGGACCGGGTCCCCGGCGGGGCCTTCGTGCCAGGCCACCTCGATGAAACGCAGGTCTACCGGCCGGGAGGCGAAGTGGGACGCCAGAGCGCTCTGGTGCGCAGACAGGATGCTGACGGCGAAGTTACCCGATTCCACCAGTCGATCGTGCGACGAGGCCCGTCGGTCGATGCACGCCAGCACCATGGGCGGATCGAGCGACACCGACGTGAAGGAGTTCACCGTCAGCCCACAGGGCTCCCCGGACGCATCGCGAGCGGCGACGACCGTCACTCCCGTGGGATAGGCTCCCAGTACCTGCCTGAACGCCAGCGCGTCCATCTCCAAGCTCCCTCTCTTATGACGCACGGCGGCTCGCCCCTTTCGGCGCGCAGCCGCTCTCCCGTCACGATTTCCAGTTCGCTTCGGCTACCGCGGGTTGCTACCCCGGAGGCGGTCGCTAGCTTTCCGGGTTGGGATCCTGGTCGGATCCGATGAAGACCGCTTCCCGAAATGGGCTCGATGCGACGGCGCTGGCTCTTGCTCGCGGTGATCTTAACCGCACCCTCTGGCTGCGACAACGTGACCTGGGGTGGGACCGAGGTCCATCTGGAGGCAGCAGCGGAACCGGCGCCACCACCCCCTCCCGATACCGTTTCCGAGAAGCCGATCGAGGGGATGCCGAAGGGACCCCTCCTTCTCGCGGGAACGCGTCAGGGCGATACGGTCACCCTCATCACCGTGGCCGAGATCAAGGGACGGGACCTCGCAGAGCTTCCCACGGACGCCAAGATCCCCGACTTCGTCACCCACTTCATCCGTGCGCGACTCGCGGCGGGAACTCAGGTCATCCTTTTCTCGGACGGCGCGAGAGTGGGACGACTGACCGTCTCGGAAGCACATCGCGACGACCGCTTCTGCGCTTCCCGCGCCGCCGTGACGGGCGTCGTCGAGATGGTGCCGGCCGCGGCCGAGGCCAAGCGCTTCATCGGACTGATCGACACGACCGCCGCCCCGCGCCCCTATACGGAGTTCCGAAGGTACGGCGACGACCGCGACCAGCGGGTCGCTTCCGTGGCGTTGGCCTCCCGGGCGATCCCGAACGTCGGCGCACCCTGGCCTCCATCGGTGCTCGAGGCGCGCGCCGACCTCCAGGGCTTCCGACTGCCCGAGGCGACCGGGCCGGGTTTTGCCGCGACGTTCCTGTACGACGACTCGCTCGCGGTGGGCGAGCCGGGGCGGAACGCCTACGCCCTCTTCGTGATGGCGCGGACGGGCGACTCGGGCTATGAGACGGCGTTCCGCTCGTATCGCCCGGTGGCCGACGACGGCAAGGGCGCCCCCCGGTACTTCGATCACGTGGACTGGAACGGCGACGGGACGAGCGAGGTTCTGCTCGACGTGTTCGGAGCCGATCATCGCTGGTTCTCGGCGCTTACGCAGCGGGATGGCACCTGGGTGCGCTCCTTCGAGGACTCCTGCGGCAGCGCTCGCGACTGATGTGGGGGCGCCCCCGCGCCTCCGCCCTCGCGTTGGCGCTCCTTCTCCTGACGGCGTGCGGCGGCGACGCCCCGGCCGCGGACGCGGACCCGGACGCCGCCACGATCGTGGACGCCGATGGGCGAAGCGTGCGCCTGTCCATTCCGGTGCATCGCGTTGTGTCGCTCGTTCCTTCGGCCACGCTCACGCTCGGCGCCATCGGGGCGAGGGACGCCCTGGTGGCGCGTACCGATTTCGATACTGCGTCCTGGTCGGCCGAACTCCCCTCGGTGGGTGGAGGGATCGATCCGAGCGTCGAGGCCATCGTGGCGGTCCACCCCGACCTGGTCATCCGCTTCGGCGGCCCGCAGGACGTACGCACCCCCTCGCGGCTCGACGATCTGGGCATTCCCCATATCGCCATCCGACCGGACGGGATCGACGATGTGCTCGAAACGGTCCACATGCTGGGCCACATCACCGGTCACGATGCGGCCGCGGACTCCCTGACTCGCGCCATCCGCGCTACGCTGGACAGCGTTCGTGAGGCGGCCAGCGGTGAGCCCCCGGTCCGCGTCGTGTATGTACTGGGAGGGACGCCGCCCTGGGTCGCGGGGCCCGGCACCTACCTGGACGAACTCATCCGGCTCTCGGGCGGGGTGAACGTGTTCTCCGACCTTGGCGCCCTGTACACTTCCGTCAGTCCCGAGGAGTTCGTGGCGCGCGACATCGACGTCGTCCTGCTCGCCGCGGGCGCCGCCTTCGACCGGGACCTCGCGCACGGCGCCCGCATCCGTGAGGTCGGGTCCTGGGTGGAGGTGCCGGGTCCGGCCGTCGGGGACGCGGCTCGTACGATCGCGCGCCTCCTCCGCGAGAGCGCCCGATGAGCCGCGTCGGGCTCGGCATCGCGCTGCTGATCCTGCTCGTGGCTTCGGTGATCCTGGGCGTCCGGTTCGGTTCGGTGCACATGACCACCATGGAGGTCCTCGGCGCTCTCGGCGGCGCGGGCACGGACACACAGCGCCAGATTGTCCTGGACATCCGTTTCCCCCGCGTGCTGCTGGGCGCTCTCGTGGGCGGTGGCCTCGCGATGGCGGGCGCCACCTTCCAGGCCCTGCTCCGCAATCCCCTCGCCGAACCGTACATCCTGGGCATCTCGGGCGGCGCTTCGGTGGGGGCCGTCCTCGTCCTGTCGCTCGGTCTCGCCGGCGGCGCCTACTGGACCCTCCCGCTCGCCGCATTCGCCGGTGCGTTGGTGGCCATCGTGCTGGTATTTCGTGTCGCGACCGCGTCGGGACGAAGCATGGACGTGCGCGTCCTCCTTCTGGCGGGTGTCGTCGTAGCGGCGTTCTTCAGCGCCTGCATCGCCTTCATCCTCTCGATCTCCGAGGCGCGTACGGTACAGAGCGCCGTCCTCTGGATCATGGGAAGCCTCGCGGGAGCGAGTTGGCGGAGCGTGACGCTCACCGCGGCGTACACCCTGCCGACGGCGGCTCTCCTGCTCACGTTGGCCCGCCCCCTCAACTTGATGGCCATCGGCGAGGAGACGGCCCACTACCTCGGCGCGGACGTCGAAGGCGTCAAGCGCACGGCGCTGGGGCTCGCGGCGCTTCTGACCGCGGCCGGCGTCGCGGTGGCCGGCGTGATCGGCTTCGTGGGACTCGTCGTCCCTCACGCCATCCGACTCCTCGTCGGTTCGGACCACAGGGCGCTGCTTCCCCTTTCGTTCCTGGGCGGCGCCGCCTTCCTGGTACTCTCCGACGTGGCCGCGCAGCTCCTGCTCGCCCCAACGCAGATTCCCGTGGGCGTCATCACCGCGTTCATCGGCGTCCCGCTCTTCCTCCTGCTGCTCCGGCGGAGCCTCGCCGCATGAAGTTCTCCACGGAGGAGATCGCGGTCCGGTACCCGGGCGGACGAGACGCCGCGGTGGACGGCGTGACCATGGAGGTTCCGGACGGCTCCCTCTACGCGGTGCTCGGGCCGAACGGGTCGGGAAAGTCCACCTTGCTCAAGGCGATGCTCGGCTATCTCCGCCCCGACCGGGGGCGGGCGCTCATCGATGGCCGCGAGATCGGCGCGTGGTCACGCCGGGAGCTGGCCCGCTCGGTCGGCGTCGTACCCCAGGCGGAGACCATCGCGTTTCCTTTGACCGTACGGGAGATGGTCGGCATGGGACGCTATCCGTACCTGGGCTCGCTGTCCGGGGAGGGCGACATCGACCGAAGGGCCGTCGAGCGCGCGCTCGCGCAGTGCGACGTCGAGGGGTTGGCGCTCAGGGACGTGACCACGCTGTCCAGCGGCGAGTTGCAACGGGTCCGCATCGCCCGTGCGCTGGCGCAGGAGCCGCGGGCGCTGGTGCTCGACGAACCGACCGCCAGCCTCGACATCCGGCACGAAATGGCGATCCTCGAACTGCTGCGCGCGTCGGCCGACTCGGGCATGACGGTTCTGGTCGTCACGCACGGGCTCGACCTGGCGGCACGCTTCGCGGACCGACTGCTCCTATTGGCCGGAGGACGCGTCGCCGCCGAGGGAACGCCCGAGGAGGTCCTCCGCGCGGATGTGCTCGAGGCCGTCTACCGATGGCCGGTGGCCGTACGTCCGGATCCCTCCACCGGCACGCCCCGCGTCACGCCTCTGGGGAGCGGCGCACGGTGACGGGGCCGCGCGGTCGCTCCGGTGTCCGTCAGTACGCGCGATCCTGGGCTTCCTGGGCTTCCTCGCGAAGCCTGACGTACGAGTCGTAGCGGGAGGGCACGACGTCCCCGCTCGAGATCGCGTCACGGATGGCGCAGTCCGGCTCATGCGTATGCGTGCATCCTCGGAAGCGACACGCAGCCGCGTACGGCGCGAACTCGGGAAAGCACGATTCGATGTCCTCGGGCGCCATGCCCCACAGCCCCACGTCGCCAAAGCCGGGCGTGTCGGCCACCCTGCCGCCGCACTCGAGTAGAATAAGACGGGAGCCGACGGTGGTGTGACGTCCCCGGAGGGTCCGCGCCGACAGCCCACCCGTGCTCAGGTCCAGCGTCGGGTCGAGCGCATTGAGCAGAGTGGACTTGCCGACGCCGGACGGTCCCACCAAGGCGGCTGTGCCGAGGCACACCTCCGCGGCAAAGGACTCCATGCCCTGCCCCGTGACCGCGCTGACGGGAATGACGTGGTATCCGATCGACGTGTAGATACGCTCCAACTCCGCGGCGCGTGCGGCACCGGCGGGTAGCTCGACCTTGTTGATGACGAGGACGGGGTGCATGCCGCTCGACTCGACCAGTGCGAGGAGGCGGTCGACCAGGGCAGGTGTGGG
>JBBSOM010000291.1:0-4812 GCA_038259715.1 Longimicrobiales bacterium | reverse complement strand
TGCGTGGGCTGCTCATGCTGCTCCCGGCGATTGAGGTTCGGCTCCTCCACGTTAGACGCACGGACGGGTGTACGCTTCGGCCGAATTACCCAACCCGGGGAGGGACGCGGCATGGGCATTTCTATGCACGCCCGTGCCCCCAGCCTATCCTTCCAGCAGGTCGTGTTGGTACGCGTAGGCGGTCGCCGCCGCACGCGACGACACACCCAGCTTTGCGAAGATGTTAGCGGCGTGTCGCGCCACGGTCCTTTCGCTGATGAAGAGCGCCTCCGCGACGGCACGGTTCGTGGCACCGGTGGCCACCTGCGCCAGCACCTCCCGCTCCCGCGGCGTGAGCCCGTGCGTGTCCCGGCGCGGCCCACGCCGTGCCAGGCCGTCGACGCGCACCATGTCGGGCACGGCCCCCAGACGCTCGAACTCCCCACGCGCCGCCCCGAGTTCGAGCGTGGCTCCCTCTTCGTCACCGAGCGCCCGGCACGCGAGGCCCAGGAGCACCCGCGCACGGGCGGCGTCCCAGGGCGCCTCCAGGTCCCGCCACTCCGCCCACGCGGTGCGTAGGTACCCGAGGGCCTCGGAAGGGCGGTCCCTGGCCAGGGCGACGGCGCCCCGGGACTGCGCGAGGATGGTGCCGAGCACGTCCGAGCCACACGACCGGCGGATGTCAGCCAACTCGTCACAGGCCCGCTCTGCGGCATCCGCATCTCCCAACTCGAGCGAGACGTCAATGTTCGCCGTGAGCAAACGGGCACGCCGCGATGGGTCTCCTGTCTCTGCGAGTGCCCGCTCCAGGGTCGCCCGCGCGGCATCGGCAGCTCCCTGCCCCAGGCGTAGGAGCGTCAAACCCGGTTGCGGCTCATACCCCGCCGCGCTGGCAGCCCGATACGCCGCCTCCGCGACCCCGTAGTCGCCTCGGAGTCGGTGCACCTCCGCCTCCAGATAGCAGGCCAGCCCGGCCGCCGCCGGCACCGAACCGCGAGCGGCGCTCTCCGCCGCGTTCCGCGATTCGCGCACCGCCTGGTGCCAGCGCCCCTCCCTAAGGAGGATCTCCGCGCGGTAAGCGCGGCACTGACCGGTGTAGGCGACCATATCGCCCTGCGTCTCGCACCAGTGGGCGAGGCGCGCGGTCCACTCGCGCATGCGCCCAAACGCCCAGACGTCACGGCAGGCACCGACCACGCCGCAGTATACGAGCCCCGTCACCTGGGGGGACAGTTCGTCCGCGGCGACACTGATCATGGCCTCGTCCAATCGGGCGAGGCCTCGCAGGATGCGTCCGGCACGCAGAAGCACGCGCCCCTCGATGAAAAGAGCCAGGGCGAGCAACTCCGGGTCGTCAAAGCGCTGGCCCGCGGCCGCGGCCTCCGCCGCCAGACGCAGCGCGCCTTCCGTGTCGCCGGACATGAGGTGCTGACGCGCGCGCGGCAAACACAGGAAGCCGCGCTCCGAACAATCCAGCCCCTCGCGGTCGAGCAGGCGCTCGGCGCGCCCGAACCAACCGGCTGCCTGCGCCACCTCACCCTGGCTGTCCAGGTGGATGCCAAGCCAGATCGCGCTCCGTGCCGCCGCCCGGACTTCCCCCCGGTCCCGCTGCGCGTGGTGCAGGGCCTGCACGCACCCAACGAAGTCGTCCGACCGCCCGAGCAGGAAGGAGGACAGCGCGAGGCGCCACAGGTCGTCCGGCTCGAGGGAGTCCGCCTCCCGCGCCTCCGAGAGCGCTTCTCTTGCGCGCGCCCAGGCGCGGTCCTCGAAGGCCTTGCGTCCTTCCTCGATCAAGCGGGAGAGCGGATCCACCTTGGCGTCCAGCAAAGCGAGCGCGACGTCGGTCGACGAACGTTTCAATGTGTGCATTCTGGGCAGGACCGCGTCGTGGGGCCAGACACTACGCGGCCAGACGTCACAGGAGTGGACACGCACCGATGCCACGCACCGACGCCGCACGCCCGCGCCACCTGGCGTTCATCCCCACCCGGAACCACACTCATGGTCCGGCACACCGTAGTCCGTTCGACGTCCCATCGAGGCATTCCGTGAACACGATCCGCCGCGCGCCCGCACTTGTCGCCCTCTTGTTCGTTCTGACCGCCGGTTCCACCGCCGCGCAACAGCCTCCCAAGACCTACCCGGCGCTGCCGAGCGAGACGCCCCCCGAGTTGAAGTTGGCCACCGGAGAGTTCGACTACGTGCGCCGCGACGTCATGGTCCCCATGCGCGATGGCGTGCGCCTCCACACGGTCATACTCGTGCCCAAGGGCGCGACTCGTGCCCCGATTCTCCTGACGAGGACCCCGTACGACGCGAGCGCCCTGACCACGCACGCCCACAGCGCGCATCTCGGGCCGATTCTGGAGGGATACGACAACGCCACCGACGTCATTGTGGAAGGCGGATACATCCGGGTGGTTCAGGACGTACGCGGCAAGTATGGGTCCGAGGGCGACTACGTCATGAACCGGCCTCTGCACGGGCCGCTGAACCCCACACCCGTGGACCACGCCACCGACACATGGGACACGATCGAGTGGCTCACCCACAACATTCCCGAGACCAACGGCAACGTCGGGATCCTGGGCATCAGCTACGACGGATTCCTCCCGCTCATGGCGCTCGTCGACCCGCACCCGGCCTTGAAGGTGTCGGTGCCCATGAACCCCATGGTCGACGGGTGGAGGGGCGACGACTGGTTCCACAACGGGGCGTTCCGCGAGCAGATGATGCCGTACATGTGGGAGCAGGAAGCGACGCGGGATGGGAGTGCCTGGTGGGCGACGACGTACTTCGACGACTACGACATGTACATGGAGGCCGGCTCGGCCGGCGAGTTGGCGCGCCGCCGGGGGATGGACCAGATCGGCTTCTGGCGAAAAGTCTCCCAACACCCCGCTTACGATGCCTTCTGGCAGGATCAGGCGGTCGACAAAGAACTTTCCAAACGACCGCTGACCGTGCCGGCCGTCATGCTCGTCCACAGCCTGTGGGACCAGGAGGACATCTACGGCGCACCCGCCGTCTATCGCGCGCTCGAACCCAAGGACTCGGCCAACGACCGCGTCTTCCTGGTCCTCGGCCCCTGGCATCACGGCCAGGAGATCGAGGACGCAGGAACGCTCGGAGAGATACGCTGGGGGAGCGACACCGGAACGTGGTTCCGGCACGAGGTGCTCGCACCCTTCCTGGCCCACTATCTGAAGGACGGGGCGCCTCCCATGGACGTCGCCCCCGTCACCGCGTTCGAAACGGGAACGAACACGTGGCGACGATTGGACGCGTGGCCCTCGGGATGCACCGTGACGTCCGGCAATAGCGGGTGCACGCCGAGCGCCCCGAAAGCGACGCCGCTCTACCTCGAGGCCGGCCTCAAACTCGGCTTCGACGCCCCGTCGGCGTCGGACGCGGCCTACGACGAGTATGTGTCCGATCCGTCCAAACCCGTGCCGTACCGCAAGCGCCCCATTCAGCCCGTGTCGACGCCCGTCGACCGTACATGGCCCTTCTGGCTCGTGGACGACCAGCGAGAGCAGTCCGGACGCCCGGACGTCCTGGCGTACCAGACCGACGTCCTTGCCGAGCCGGTGAGGATCAGCGGACAGCCCATAGCCAACCTGATCGCGTCCACCAGCGGCACGGACTCCGACTGGGTCGTGAAGCTCATCGACGTCTACCCGCCTGAGGTGGCCGGGCATCGGGAGATGGGTGGATACCAGCTCATGGTGTCCGCCGACATCTTTCGTGGTCGCTACCGTGAAAGCCTCGAGACCCCCCGCGCGATCACCCCGAACGAGCCCCTGCCCTACCGCTTCGCGCTGCCGCCGGCGAACCACGTATTCCTGCCGGGACACCGCATCATGGTGCAGGTGCAGTCGAGTTGGTTTCCGCTCTACGACCGAAACCCGCAGACGTTCGTGCCAAACATCTTCTTCGCGAAGCCGACCGACTACGTGAGAGCCACGCAGCGGATCTACCACGCGTCGGGGCCGACTTCGGGGCCGGCGTCCGGACGGGCGAGCTACGTCGAACTGCCGCTCGTCGGCAGGCGGTGAAAGACGGGCTCGACCTTCGATGATGTCCAGGCCGCCCACTCGACAGCGGTCGTTGACGCGCTATGCGTGGATCTCGATCCTCGCGGCGCTCGCGACCATCACGCTCAAGGGTGGCGCATACCTTCTCACCGGTTCCGTGGGGCTGCTGTCGGACGCGTTCGAGTCCCTGGTCAACCTGGCGTCAGCGGTGATCGCGCTCATCGCGCTGCGCGTCGCTGCCCTCCCGGCTGACGAGGAACACGCGTACGGCCACACCAAGGCCGAGTACTTTTCGAGCGGCTTCGAAGGCGCGCTCATCCTCGCAGCCGCGGTCGGTATCGCATGGACCGCGGGTGCGCGCCTGCTCTCCCCGCGCCCGCTGGAAGACATCCGCCTCGGGCTCGGGATCTCGCTGGTCGCGTCCCTGATCAACTTCGTGGTGGCGCGGATCCTGATCCGGGCCGGAAGACGGTACGGATCGATTTCGCTGGAAGCCGACGCCGACCACCTCATGGCCGACGTGTGGACGTCCGGCGGCGTGCTCATCGGCGTAGGCGCTGCGTCGATGTGGGGATGGGAGCGCCTGGATCCAGTCATCGCGATCGCGGTTGCCCTCAACCTCGTACGGATCGGGCTGAGTCTGATCCGCCGCTCTATGCTCGGCCTGATCGACACCGCGCTGCCGAGCGAGACGATCCAGGTCATCGCGGACGTCCTTGGTACCTACACGGACCAGGGCGTGCGCTACCACGCTCTGCGGACGCGCCAGGCCGGACAGCGCCGCTTTATCGCGTTC
>JBBSOM010000290.1:0-4823 GCA_038259715.1 Longimicrobiales bacterium | reverse complement strand
TCGCACGGTGCCGGAATCCAACGCGGGGTCGACGTGATTCTCGACCTTGAAGCCCCGCGACGCTACGAGACTACGGTGACCTTCACCTCGTGTAAAATCGTTGCGGTCACCTGCGGAAACGTTCAACGTATCGTTTAGGTGGAGTAGGACCGTATAATGGTCGGCGTGCGCTCGTCCCCGACCGCTTGCTCGCAGGTCCGCCGGTCCGGAAAATGCACACGAGTCGCTGTCTCAACCCTTCAGGAGATCTCCAATGTTCAGGTCGCCCCCGGACGTTCCTCTCATCATAAACCCGCGCAGGTTGGCGGGAATGGCCCTGGCCCTGATGCTCAGTGCGACCCCGGTCCACGCGCAGTCGACGGGAGCGGTGACGGGCACGGTAGTGGACGCGGAAACGCGCCAGCCGCTGGGCGGCGCGCAGATCAGCATCGCCGATAACACCCGAGGCGGACTGACGGACGCACGGGGCCGTTTTCTGATCCCGGGCCTGCCGACAGGGTCCTACACGATACGTGTGACCAACATCGGCTACAGGACGGAGGAGAAGACGGTGCAGGTGAGCGCGGACCAACCCGTGCAGCTCGATTTTGCTCTCGAGGTCAGCGCCGTGGCGTTGGACCAGTTGGTCGTCACGGGCACCGGCGGCGCCGTGGCGAGGAGTAAGCTCGGATCTTCCATGGGGAGTCTGGACGTGTCCAGGGAGCAGGAACTGACGCCGGTGAGCACCGTCGGGCAGGCGCTGGAGGCTCGGATCCCGGGCGTGCAATCCACCGCCACAGGAGGCGTGGGCACGGCCCGCGACATCCGGATTCGCGGCACCTCGAGCTTCAACCTCGGCGCGCGGCCCGTCATCTACATCGACGGCGTGCGCGTGGACAACTCGGCGGGGGAGTGGGCCGGGAACGAGGTGAACGGCGGGACGTGCTGCGCGTTCAGCGGCGGCGCGGGAGAGGATCGGCTGGCGGACCTGGATCCGAACGACATCGACCGCATCGAGGTGCTGAAGGGCGCCGCGGCGGCCACGCTGTACGGGACGGAGGCCACGAACGGCGTCATCCAGATCTTCACGAAGAGCGGGAGGAACAACAGCCGGCCCAGTTTCACGTTTGCGATGAGCGCCGGGTTCAACCGCTATCGGGAGAACTGGGCGACCAAGCTCTACCCGAACTTCCAGGGGCCGGCCGGATTCCAGGCCCATGATGCGAACGAGCTGATCCAGAACGGAGTCATCAACAACTACAACCTGACGGCGCAGGGTGGCGGCACGGACGTGACGTACTTCGTCTCCGCGGGATTCGACTCCGAGGAGGGCTCGCTCCAGCCGAACAACGCGAAGAAGGCGAATCTGCGGGTACATCTGAAGTGGTTGCCGAGTGACAAGTGGAGCTTCGACATCAACTCGGCGTTCGCCCGCAACAACGTCCTCGACCTCCAGTCGGGGAACAACTGGACCGCACTCTACGGCAACGCGATTCTCGGCAACCCGCTGCACGCCACCGCGGATCGTCCCTATGGAGAGCCCTGGACGTCCGTGGCCGACATCCGGGCGATCGACGCGCATTCGAAAGCTACGCGCTGGACCGGGGGCTTTACGGCGTCGTACCAGGCGAGCCACGGATTCACGCAGAAGCTGACGTTGGGCTTCGACAACGTGAACGACCAGAAGACGAGGCTCCTCCCGTTCGGCAGCAACTACATCTACCTGGGCACCGGTGGCGAGCGGAACATCGGCTACCGGAGCGCCACGACGGCCACCATCGACTACCTGGGGACGGTCGCCCTCGATCTGGGCGGGGTCGGATCCGACTTCTCCTTCGGCGCCCAGGGCTACTGGAACAACGCCGACTTCAGCATGGCCATCGGACGCGGCTTCGCCGGCCAGGGCGTGACGACGGTGGGCGGCGCCGCGAACACGCTGGCAGACGAGTTCTCCAACGAGACCATCACGCTCGGCATGTTCGTGCAGGACCGCTTCTCCTTCGGAGACCGGCTGTTCACGACGGTGGGACTCCGCGTCGACGGTAATAGTGCTTTCGGCGTCAACTACGGTCTGCAGCCATACCCGAAGGCAGACATGGCCTATCTCCTGTCGAACGAGTCGTTCCTTCCGGATTTCATAAGCAATCTGAAGCTCCGGGCCGCCATCGGTACGTCCGGTCTGGCGCCAGGCGCGTATGACCAGTTCACGACCTACAACCCCACGGCCGTGCTGGAGACGAACGTGCCGGGCGTCACGCCGGCGAACCCCGGCAACCCCGAACTCCAGCCGGAGAAGACCACGGAGGTCGAACTAGGATTCGACCTCGGCCTCTGGGACGATCGGCTGGGGGTCGAGTTCACGGCGTACCGATCACGCACCCGTGACGGGCTCCTGCAGGTCTCGCTGCCGCCGTCGGAGGGATTCGAGGATGCGCAGCTCCGGAATGCGGGCAAGATCCAGAACACGGGCTGGGAAGTTTCCTTCAACACCACGCCGGTGGTTACGCCCAGCTTCCGGTGGACCACTCAACTCAACCTGGACGGCAACCACAACGAGGTGCTCGACCTGGGGTCGACCGCGGTGGACGGCCGCCTGGGCAACTACCGCGTCGGGTACCCCGTGAACAGCGTCTGGGGCTACGACATCACGGGGTACGATCCCGCGACCAACAAGCACACGAAGTCCGATACGACCAACTACCACGGGTCGGCGGTTCCGAGGTTCAACGCATCGCTCGGCAACACGCTCACCCTCGGAGCGTTTCGGCTCTATGGCCTGGTCTCCCTGGAGAGGGGCGCCTGGTTCAACAATGGCGACCGGCCCTACCGCATCCGGCAGGGGGCGGGAGATGAGTACCTGGCCACGTTCGAGAACGGGCAGCCAACGCTCCGCACCGATTCACTCGTGGACTACTTCACGCTCGTCAGTTCCGACGACAAGCGAGACAACGTACGGATCCGCGAACTTTCGCTGGCCTACACGCTCCCGGACGGTCTGGCGTCGTCTGTGGGACTGGCGCACACCACCGTCACCCTGGCGGGGCAGAACCTGTGGTGGTGGGACGGGTGCAACTGCGCCGATCCCGACATGCGCTACGAACCCGGGGCGGCGAACAACTTCTCGGGCTTCCTGGCCATGCCGGCGGCCCGACGATTCCTCTTTTCGATCCGGACGAACTTCTAGGCGGCCGCATGACAGACGACTCTCTTTCAGCCAACTCCCGTCAACACAGGTTCATCCGCATGTCCAACCATCGAAATCCCGCGGTGACCGCGGCCCTGGCCGGCTTGCTGGCGATTATGCTCTCCGCCTGCCACGACGTGCTCACCGTGTCCGATCCTCAGCGCTATACGTCCGGGGACCTGGACAAGTCCCTTGACGCTGTCGCGAACGGGGTCGAAGGCGACCTGTATACGAACATCTCCGCGCTCGTGAACTACACGGCGCTGAACAGCGACGAGTATCAGCACACGGGTACCTGGATAGGCTACGACAACTATGACAGCGGTCGATTCTACTTCAGCTACGCCAGCGGCGGCGGCGGGGGCGACGGCAGCGACGGGATCATGGACGGCCTGCTCCGCGACCGTTTCTTCGCCCAGGCGGCGCAGGAGCGCTTCACGAGGGTCATGGGCGACACGGCCAGCAGCAGCGCGTTGATGGCGCAGGTCAAGACCGTGCAGGGATGGGACGACCTTCTCATCGGGCAGAACTACTGCGAAGCTCCCGCCGAGGACGGAGGCCCGACGGTGCCGCAGGCGGACATCCTGGCCCAGGCGGTCGCGGAACTGACCGACGCCGCGCAAACGGCCCAGTCGGCGGGCGCGTCCGATTTCCACGACCGGGCAGTCGCCGGTCGGGCGCGGGCGCATCTGCTGCTGGGCAACTACGCCGACGCCCTGCAGGACGCACGGTCGGTTCCGGACGGATTCATCTGGAGCGCGTCCTTCTCGGAAAACAGCGGGCGCCAGTACCACAGCCTGGTGCAGCTCACCACAAGCGGATTCCTCGCGGCTGCGGCGGTACGCGAGTACTACTGGGACCGGGTGGACGTGGCCGCGCGCAAGATGCGCGACCCGTACTCGGGGCAGCTCGACGCGCGCCTGCCGGTCTACTACAATGGCGAAATCGCCGCGGACGGACTCACGCCCGACTACAGCCAGTGGAAGTACCAGACCCTGGGGTCGGACATTCCGATGACGGACGCCAAGGAAATGCGCCTGATCGAGGCGGAAGTGCTCTGGCATCAGTCCGATCTCGCGGGCGCCCTGGCGATGATCAACAAGATCCGCGCGGGCGCGGGGCTCGATCCCCATCCGTCCACCACGGACGCACAGCAGGTGTTCGACTACCTGCTGTACGAGCGCTTCGCCGAGTTGTGGCTCGAAGGCCAACGCATGAGCGACCTCCATCGCTTCGGGCTGGTCGAGAAGATGGTGGCGGACGGCATCTACGGGTCGCAGTCTGCGGACCCGCGGCCAACGGAGTTCCCACTCTCCTACGCGGAGGCGAGCAACAACACGAACATCTCGCGCGCGATCTCCGATCACTGCTTGCCGATGAGCCGCTGACGTTCGCACTCCCACGGGTGGACGGGATGGGCTGCGCGGCCCATCCCGTCCCCCGCTGCGCATATCGACGTCCTTCTTGTCGTGCCCCAGGGCTCGTCGGTCCTTCTGGTTGGACCTGCTTGCCCTGTGAGACTCCTCCCCTCACCTTAGCCATCTGGTCCGAGGGCATCTGGATCGCTCCGATTGCAGGGCCGCACAAGCTCTTTGAGAGAAGGACACCTGCCATGTTCAAGACATGCCGCGTCGTGCTGCTTGCCTGTCTACTCCTGACC
>JBBSOM010000289.1:0-4829 GCA_038259715.1 Longimicrobiales bacterium | reverse complement strand
TGTACAAGGAATGGAACTACAAGCCCTGCGGGTTCGTCAGCTATGGCGGCGTTTCCGGAGGTTTGCGGGCTGTCCAGGCCGTGAAGATGCAGGTGACCACCTTGAAGATGATGCCGATGAACGAAGGTGTGATGGTGCCGATGGCACCCAGCTTGATCGATGACGACCACCAGTTTCAATCCAACGAATTGATCGACAAATCCGCCACCACGCTATTGGACGAATTGATGCGCTGGACGCGCGGCCTCAAGGCCATGCGAGAGTCCGATCAAGAGTGACCCACGCAGGTAGACCCTGTCTTCTCTGACCGACTACCGGGTCACGGTTCGTCGTCCTTCTACAGCGTGAACCGCCAGAGCATTTGCCCGTCCGCGGCGTCGCGGATGTGGTAGGCCTTCACGCGGAAGACCCGCTCGAGCAGGCTGCCGGGCACGTCCGCGGAGCTGTCGGCCTCGTGTACGAGGCGCCCGTCCTCGAGAATCAGGAAGGCGTCTCCGTACTGGAAGGCCACGTTGATGTCGTGCAGCACGGCCACGACGGTGCAGTTGTGGTCGGTCAGCTCGCGGGCCACGTCGAGCAGGTGGATCTGGAAGTGCACGTCCAGACTGGTGGTGGGCTCGTCCAGGAAGAGCACCTTGGGCTCGGACGCGTCGTCGTAGTTCCAGATCTGAGCGAGCACGCGCGCGAGGTGTACCTTCTGCTGCTCGCCGCCCGAGAGGGTGGGATACGGTTGCGCGGCCTTGTGGCTCATCCCGACCATTTCGAGCGCGCGGTCCACAATGGTGTGGTCCATCGGCATCGGCGTCTGGCCGAAGTGCGGATAGCGCCCCATCATGGCCACCTCGCGCGCGGGCAGCGGGAACGCCAGCTCGACGTGCTGTGACAGGACGGCGCGTCGGCGTGCCAGCGCCTCCCGCCCGATTTTCTCTAGCGGCACTCCGTCGTAGGTGACCTCTCCCGTGGTCGGTGTGAGGAGCCCCGTGGCGATGCGTAGGAGCGTCGACTTGCCCGCCCCGTTCGGACCCAGGATCACGTTGAACGAGCCGGGCCGGAACGCCGCGGTCACCCCGCGCAGGATCTCCGTGCCCCCGGCGCGCCACCCGATGTCGTGGAGTTCAACCATAGCGGTGTCGGTGTCCTGTCCCGGCGCCAGGCATCAGAAGCCCGACGTGCCGCGCTGGCGGAGCAGGATCCAGAGGAAGACCGGCGCGCCCACCACCGCGGTGATGATCCCGATGGGAAGTTCGGCCGGCGGCACGAGGATGCGCGCGACGATGTCCACGCCCTCCATCATGATGGCGCCGAGCAACGCGGAGCCCGGAAGCAGAAAGGTGTAATCGGCCGAGCGGGTCATGCGCAGGATGTGCGGGACGACCAGGCCCACGAACGCGATCACGCCCACCATCGCGGTGGCCACGGCCACCATGGCGGTGTTGACGATCAGGAGCACCAGGATGAGCCGGCGCGGGTCGACGCCCAGATGCGCCGCTTCGTCCTCCCCGAGCATGAGCGCGTTGAGCGACTTGCCGTGGCGCAGCGACCATCCGAAGCACACCACGAAGAAGACCCCGACCATGATCGCCCCGCGCCAGTCGGCCGTGGTGAACGTGCCCAGGTTCCAGAACGTGATGTTGCGCGCCTGCGGATCGCGAGCCACGTACGAGAGCATGCCCGTGCCCGCGTTGCACACGGCGTTCACCGCGATTCCGGCGAGCAGGAGCGTGAACACGTTGACCTTCCCGTACGAGGACGACACACGATAGACCAGGAGGGTCGCGCCGAACGCGCCGATGAAGGCGAAGACCGGGACGGCCAGGGAGCCGAGCGGCGAGGTGAAGTCGATCGCGGTGTTGCCGCCGAGCACGAAGACGAAGGCCGCGCCGACCGCCGCGCCGGCGGACGTGCCGGCCAGGCCGGGCTCCACGATCGGGTTGCGGAAGAGGCCCTGCATGATGGCGCCGGAGACGCCGAGCACCGCGCCGGTGAGGCCCGCCAGGAGCACGCGTGGAAGGCGAAGCACCAGGAAGATGTTGCGGCCGAGCGCGTCGGCCGGCACCTGCGGCGCGAAGCCGACCCCCTGCATGAGATAGCGCCCCATCTCCTGCGGAGAGAAGGAGAGCGCTCCGATGGATGCGGACGCGACCACCGAGACCACGAGCAGCGCCCCGAGGAGCGCGAAGGCCCCCCCGTTGGAGCGGGTGGAGCGGTTGGTTCGATTGTGGCTCACCGACTCGTTTCCGTCAGCGATCCGGAGTGGCCAGTTCGGGGTGGAGCATGGCGCCGACTTCCTTCACGGCCGCGGGCGTGCGTGGACCGAAGTACATCACCTTGTCTTCTTCGATCCGGTAGATGCGTCCGTTCTTCGCGGCCGGGGTGAGGTCGACGCCAGGGAGCTGGGCGAAGGCTTCCGGGCTGCCCAAGCGGTCGAAGCCGACTTCGGTGGCGATGATCACGTCCGGCGCCAGGCGCGCGATGAGCTCGGGGGTGAGACGGCTCATGCCGCCGATCGAGTCGATGGCGTTGACGCCGTGCGTCCACGCCAGCATACGGCCGGCGACGCCTCCCGACTTGAGGCCCAGATAGTTGTTGATGAGTTGGCCGAAGTGCATGATCAGCACCCTCGGGGCCGGCGCCGCGGCGAAGCGCGCCGAGTCGGCGCGCACGTCCGCCATCTCCTGGTTCCAGACGGCGACCACGCTGTCCGCAACGGGGCGAACGCCGAACAGGTCGCCGAGGTCGGTCATGAGCCGCTGCGCTTCCTCCACCGATCCGCCGGGCTTCATGATGTCGATGGGGATCCCGACCTTGCGGAGCTGATCCAGGACCTCGTCGGGGCCCACGTTCCCGTCGGTCAGAAAGAGCGTGGGTTTGGCGGACAGGATGCCTTCCGCGCTCAGGGCCCGGTGGTAGCCCACGGTGGGCAGCTCCTTGATCTGGGGCGGATAGACCGACGTGAGGTCCACCGCGACCAGGTGGCTCTCGGCGCCCAGCGCGAAGATGAACTCGTTGATCTGCTTCGACACGCAGACCACGCGCGACAGGTCGGGGCCGGCCGATGCCACGGATGACTCGGCGCCCGAGGAGGCGCGGTCCGAACCCCCGCACGCGGAAAGGAGGGTTGCCACGCCGACGAGCGTGAGCCGGCGCGCGAGCGAGCGCTTCATGAAGGACATTCCGTATCGATGGGTGTGGGCAAGAGGTGAGCGGACAGGACGGTAGGGCCCCCGCCGCCGACGTGCAAGCCATGTTGCGCTCGCCACTGCGCCCGACCGGGATTGCCCCTACCAGCGGCCTCCCCGGGACTTCAGGTAGGCGTCCACCTCTCGAACGAATTCGACGTTGGTGATGTCCTCGCCGGACCGCGATGGGCTGGCTCCAATCCAGCAATGGGGCTTCTTTCGCCCGTATTCGAAGGTGGCGTCCGACGTCGGGTTGGACAGACCCCCCAGGGCCGTCTGCATGAGCTCCACGGCGTTGTTCAGGTAGTAGGAGTCCATGTCCCCGACCGCCACGTGGATTTTTCCGGCCAGAGCGGGCCCCAGCGTCGCCCAGTTGGTCACCAGGTGATGGGTCAGGTCCCAATTCTGCTGCCAGTACGCCGCCACTTCATGGTCGATCACTCCGGTGCGCCGGTCCCAGATCGGCTGGGCGTAGCCGTCCGAACCCACCGGACTGAACAGGGCCTCCCAGATGGCCCACTGTCCGCCGGATCGGCCGTTCGGCCCCACTGCCAGCTCGTACGTCATTTCCTGGCGGATGGTCGAGACCACCGTCCCATCGGGGCGGCGGGCGTTGGGCACCTCGACCTTCACCCACTCGGTGCCCCTCTGGTAGGCGTTGTCGTCATCGTAGACGTTCACCTTCTGGTAGGCATGGAAGTCCACTGGATCGGGGCACCAGCCCCACGTTCCCCCGAAGAAGTCGGGGTTGAAGATCTGGATGGCCAGTGCCTCCCAGCCCCCGGTCGAGCCGCCGGCCAGTACGCGGGCCCATGGGTCAGGCTGGATTCGGAACTGCCCCTCGAGGGAAGGGATCAGCTCTTTGGTGAACGCGTCCCCGTACGGCCCCACATTGGCGGAGTTCACGGAATGGCCCGTGTCGTAATACGGGTTTGCATCCCGCACCGAGACGAGGATCATCTTCGGGCCGGTCGATGTCCGCCAGAAGTCGCTGAAGCCGGCGTTCCGGCCACTGCCTTCGCCCGGCTCGTCCGAATATCCGAACGGCGCCCCCTTGCCCGGGAAGTGGCCCGTGAGGTAGAGCACCGGATAACGCCGCTCCGGGTGGGTGTAGTAGTCCGAAGGGAGCAGGACGTTGGCCCCGATGTACATGTCCCGCCCCCAGAAGGTGGACAGCGCCTCGCTCTTGATCTTCACGAAGCGCACGAAGTCCCCTTGATCCGGAGGATTCCCCTGCTGAAGGGAGCCTCCGTCGGGCATGGGGTCGGTGGGGGGAATGACCTGGGTGAGGGCCAACCGGATGGCACTCCCTCCGCCCGGGTCGATCCGCACCTTCTGGGGCTCGCTTCTTGCATTGCCCGGCGCCCGCCAGGGGCTCTGGCCCGCGCCTGAATTCAGGTGCATCTCCACGGTGTGTCCATCGGAGCGGTGCAGCGTGGTGAACACGTTCAGGAAGGCCTGGACCGTGTAGTCGCCCGGAGGCACGGACGAGAAGTCGGCCAACGGGTATCCATTCACCCCGTCGCCGCCCGGGACGATCGTGACCTCGCCGCCCCCGGCCAATCCCCGCACTTCCTGGCCCCAGAAGGGAACGCCCTGGACCCCGACCTGCTCCCGGGGCTCCCCCTCGTCGTCCCGCGTGAGGATGAC
>JBBSOM010000288.1:0-4844 GCA_038259715.1 Longimicrobiales bacterium | reverse complement strand
TCCGCGACGCCGAACCCGATGACCGGGACAGCGAGTAGCATTCCGAAGAGCCAAGCACGGCTGATCACGTCAATCTCCTGTGATGGTCAATGACTTGTCCCCACATCGCAACACTTCCCAAGTAGCGCTTTCGCATAACGTCTAAATCTCGGGTTGGCGGATAAAATGTGGCAAGTGCAGGATATCCGTTGCCGCGGAATCACACCATTCGGTGGAATCTGCGCTTCGCTTCTACGGTGCATGAATCGTTCAATGGCCGCGACCGCGTAGCGGGCGCGATCAGAACCCGATCGCTAGCCGAAGTGACGCCGCCGGATCTCAACTAGCGGAGCGCCACCCTTAAGAATCGCAAGTGCCTGAGGCCATACTTCGAGCACGATTCGCTGCAGCTCACGATTCGTGACGTTGCCGGCCCCGTATCCACAGCACTTGTGGAGGTGGGCCGTGCTGTTGCAGCAGTTTTGGGAAGTCGGCGTCCTTCGTGACTACGATCGCGCCCCTTCCTGGCTGCTTCGGCGCAAATGACCGAGTCGCCAGCCGTGAGGAGGTCGAGGTCCTGGACATGAGTGGCGTCCGCACCATGTTCATCCCGAAGCCACACCGCCATCAATGGCGGGAGTTGGGCGTCGATCCAGAACCTCAACACTTCGGCTCACCATCAGAAGGCTTGTCCGGCTCATCCTGCATGCCGGACTACGCTGCCAAAATTGGGTGATCCATTTGGCGCGCGGCATAAAGAAGGCTCGCCGCGATGTCAGCCGGTTCGAGATAGGGATAGTCCGAGAGGATCTGCTCCTGCGTCTCCCCTGCGGCAAGCAACTCGAGCACGTCGAGCACGCGAAGTCGCATCCCACGAATGCAGGGACGACCACCGCATTGCTCGGGGTTGATAGTGATTCGGCCTAGCAGTTCTGTGTCGGGCATAGCCGCTCCAGCCTCCACGCCTAGTTGAACCTCAAGATACGACCCACCCCAGCAAGGTCGAGGCATTCCCCTACCGCCAATGCGCCACTGGCTCTTCCTGAGCCCGTTATGCCCCCTGGCATGAGTCATTTCGGCTGACGAGTCGATAGATGGCGCCAACGGTGCCGTGACGACAACCGCACGGGGCTCGGGGGCGGTGCCAAGCGCGGTGAGCCGTTCAGTTTTCCGTTGATCGGGTATTCGGTCTTGACCAGACGCAAAGTATACGCTAGGACGCCCGAAAGCTACCGAACGCGAACGCTCGCGGGTTCCGGCCCGGAGCGGCTGAAGCCCGCGCAGGCGGGGCTCGCTTGTCAACCGAATCTCGTATTCCCGTTTCTATTGGCGGGTCGCTTTCCGCGCGGAGATGATCCGAGGCTTCCTTTCGGTGGCCGGCACCGTGGGTATCCAACGTCTGCCGACGGCACCTGAACGATCTCGTCCGATCCCGGCATTCCGTTGTCCTCCCGGTCGGGACAGCCTTCTTCCATGGGCACCGACATCCACCGTTCGCGAACACCGGCACTACCCCAAACCGCCCCGTCAGGCGAAGACGCCTTTCAAGCGACGCTGTCGGGAGGGGAGATCCTCATTCGCTTTCCCTATCGCTGGGAGTTGGTCGAGCAGGTGCGCAAACTGCCTTCTCGTAGGTGGGACCCGGAGCTCGTCGCGTGGCGCGTGCCGGATACGCCGGCTGACCGCGACGCGGTGCGGAAGGTGCTCGGCGTGGAGCCTGTCCCAGCGAAAGATGACGCCGCAGCGGGCGATCACGCGGACGCGATCCAGAGCGCCCAAGCCCAAGAGCGTGGCGAAACCCCATGCCAATCGCCGGAGGAGCACGCCTCTGCCCGCCTCTCCCTGCCGGCCCGCCCGCTCGAGCGATTCGAAGACGAGATGCGACTCCGGGGCTACGCGCTCCCTACGCGACGGGCGTATCTGGGGCACGCGCGACGGCTCCTGGCAGAGTGGGACGCGTCCCTGGAGTTGGCCGAGGCCATCCGAAGCCACATCCTGCGGAAGCTCGACGGGGGAAAGATGTCGCGCTCCTACCACAACCAACTGATCAGCGCGCTTCGGCTCTTCTGCTCGGAGGTGTTGCATCACCAGCTGGATCGGCTTCCCCTGGACCGCCCCCGCAGGGAGACCCGCCTGCCGAGCGTCCTGAGTCCGGAAGAGTTCAGACGCTTCCTGGGCGCCATCCGCAATCCAAAACACCTGGCTCTCTTCGCGGTCACGTACTCGGCGGGACTCCGCGTCAGCGAAGTCGTGCGGCTCCGGCCGGAAGATCTGGACAGGGATCGCGGGACGATCCAGGTCCGGGGAGGTAAGGGGCGGAAGGACCGTCGGACGCTACTCTCCGCATCCGCTTTGGCGCTGGTGGACGCTTATCTGAGGGACCGGCCGCCGGGTCGATGGCTCTTTCCAGGAGGGCGACCGGGCCGCCATCTGAACACGCGCACGGTCCAGAGAGTCGCGGAGATGGCCCGTCAGCGCGCGGGGATCACGAAGCACGTGACCCCGCACGTCCTCCGGCACAGCTTCGCCACGCACCTCATGGAGAACGGCACCGACGTGCGGGTCATCCAGGAGCTACTCGGCCACGCCAGCGTACGTACCACGGAGATCTACACGCACGTCTCCCGCCGACACATCGAGCGCATCCGGAGTCCTTTCGATGTCCCACCCGCCGACGATCCGTGAGGGGCGGTGCCGACCCTCCGTCGCCCCCACCTCCCTCAGATCAGCCAGTTCGCCAGCCACGCACCCGCGTACGCGAGTATCAGCATGTAGCTGAACTGGATGATGGGCCATTTCCACCCCGCGGTCTCACGGCGCATGACCGCGACCGTGGACATGCACTGGAGCGCGAACGCAAAGAAGACGAGGAGCGCGACGGCGCCTCCGAGGTCGAGGTCACGCTTGAGGGCCGCCTGGAGCTGAAGCGTGCCCCGCCCCTGGCCGGAGTCCTGGACACCGTGAATGGTGCCGAGCGTGCCGACGATGACCTCACGCGCAGCCAGCGAAGAGATGAGGCCGATGCCGACCTTCCAGTCGAAGCCGAGCGGCCGGATGGCCGGCTCGATAGCGTGACCGGCGTACCCGAGCACGCTCTGTTCGATCGGGGGCGCGTGGCCGTCGACGCGCGGCATCTGCGTCAGGATCCACAGCGTGACCGCCACCGCGAGGATGATCCGGCCGGCGCGCTTCAGGAACACCTTGGTGCGGTCGACCAGGCGCAGCCCGAGCGACTTGAGCGACGGCACGCGATAGGAGGGCAGCTCCATCATGAACGTGGTGGATTTGCCGCGCAGCAGCGTGCGCCGGAGCAGAAACGCGGTGACCACGGCCGCACCGACGCCGAGCGCGTACAGGCCGAGCAGGGTGGCCGAGCGCGTGCCCATCAACGGACCGAGCAGGGGGCGCTCGGGAATGAACGCCGCGATGAGCAGCGCGTAGATGGGCAGTCGCGCGGAGCAGGTCATGAACGGGGTGATGAACATCGTCGTAAGTCGATCGCGTTCGTCTTCGACGGTGCGCGCCGCGAGGATCGCGGGCACGGCGCACGCGTAGCCCGACAGGAGCGGCAGAAAGGCCCTGCCCTGCAGCCCGACGCGGTACATCATGCGGTCGGCGATGACGGCGGCGCGCGCCATGTAACCCGAGTCCTCAAGGACGCCCAGGAAGAGGAAGAGGATCAGGATCTGTGGCAGAAAGACCAACACCGAGCCCACGCCGGCCCATACGCCGTCGATCAGCAGATCACGGAGCAACGAATCCGGCAGGTGGCCGGAAAGCCAGTTCCCCGAAGTCGCGATGAGCCATTCGACGCCGTTCATGGCAGGAGTGGCCCAGGTGAAGATCGCCTGGAAGACGACCAGCACGACGCCGATGAAGATCAGCGGCCCCCACACTCGGTGCAGCAGGACCGCGTCCAACCGCTCCTGCACCTTCGAGGGGCCTGCGGGCCGGAAGCCGGCGCGCTCCGCCAGTTCGCGGACCCTGCGGCGGCGCGCGGCGAAGACATCGAGCATCGGCAGGTGGACGCCATGCGGCACGTTCGAAATCGCGGGACAGGGGCGATCGGGGAGCGGGCCCCGGTCGGCCACCTCACCGAGGAACGCGCGCACCTGGTCGAGTCCGAGACCCGAGCGCACGGCGCCGCTCACGACGTCGACCCCGAGCTGATCAGCGACAATGTCCGCCTGGATCGAGCCGCCCCGCCGCTCCAGCTCGTCGCTCATGTTCAGGACGAGTTGCGTCGGGATGCCGAGTTCGAAGATCGGCTCGCACAGCATGAGCTGCTGCTCGAACCGCGTCACGTCGAGGATGAGCACGATAGCGTCCGGCGAGCCGATGCCGGGCTCGCGTCCCTCGAGCACATCGCGCGTCACTCGTTCATCGAGGGTCCGCGCACTGAAGCCGCTCACGCCCGGAAGATCCACCAGGTCGAGCTCGCGATCGTCATCCAGTCGGATCCGACCCGTCTTCTTCTCGACGGTCACGCCCGGATAGTTGGCTACCTTCTGACGGAGGCCGGTCAGTTGGTTGAAGAGCGTGGATTTGCCGGAGTTGGGCGGACCGACCAGCGCCACGAGCGGTCGTTCGGCGGCAAAGGAGGTTCGAGTCCGCGCGGTACCGTCAGCGGCGGTCGAGGTTGCGAGGTCGTGCGTCAGCGTGGAGGACAAGGTAGGGTCCGTCGTGCCCCTCAGGCCGGGAAGCTCCGGGAGCCGACGTCGTTCCCGGGTCCGTCCGCCTGGCGTGCGCCGGCACCTGGGGCATGGGCTACGGAACCCAATGTGGTCACGAGGATGCGCACGCAAAGGCAACCGGCCATCTCCCGCCGCAGCGCGAGCAGCGTACCGTCGACGGTCACGATCGGG
>JBBSOM010000287.1:0-4855 GCA_038259715.1 Longimicrobiales bacterium | reverse complement strand
TCTCCGATACGACCGCCGCGCGGTCCAAGGAGATCGATATCGACCTTCCCGACGGCATCATTCTGCACGACATGCGCGAGCTCGCGTTCGCCCTTCTGGACAGCGATCAACTCGTCGGGCGTAGCGTCGAGTTCACCACGTTCGACCCACGCACGGCTGAAGTCCTGCACGATCGCTACGACGTGCTCGACAAGGCGTCCGTGAAGGTCGACGACCAGACGTACGACGCCCTCCAGGTGAACTTCGCGACCGGGCTCGACAACGAGACGCTGTTCTTCCGGACGGACCGTCCTCGGACCTTCCTCAGAAGGGTGAGATCGGACTCCGGTGAAGTGGAGGACATGACGACCGTTCAGTACTTCACCGAAAATGGGGGTGCCTGAAAGCCCAAGCGCGACAACAAATTTTTTGCCTTTGGCACGGGTGTTGCCATGAGTAGGAAGTGCACGATGCGCCGGTTCCGCTTCCGAGCGCAGCGACCACTTCAGTCAGGAGAGACCCTCATGCGGACATTGAAAGGGCTGACCGCCCTCATGGCCCTCGCGCCTTTGGCCTTCACCTCGACGCCCGCCTCCGCGCAGGAGCCGGCCACCCCGGCCATGCAGGAGTGCACAGCTCAGGTGCAGCCCAGCCAGGTTCAGAGTGGACAGAAGGCCGAGCAGGTTTCGATCTCGCTTTCGAGCCCCATCGGAAACGTGACCGAGCTCACCACCGCCAACGCCGATGCCGGTGTGAAGGTGGCGGATCCGGCTGACCTGCCGATGAGCAAGATGTCGTCGGAAACGACGGCACCCAAGCCGATTGAGATGGCGGCGGAAGCCAACAGCCTCACCATCTGGCTCAACACCGAGACGGCGCAGCCCGGCACGATCGAGTTCACGCTGAAGGGCGAAAACGGCTCGTGCACCGGCACGCTCGAGGTCGGTGGGGCGCTCTGACCAGGTCCAGGCCCGGCGTTACCGCCGGGTGACACTCCGCACTGGAGGGCGAACCCCTCTCCGACCGCTTCGGCGGCGGAGAGGGGTTCCGTCGTTCAGGACCCTGTCATCCCCTGGCTTGCCATACCACCTTCGTCACGATAGTTGTTGATATGTCCATGACAACGCTCGTGACCTGAAGTCCTCGGGGAGCTAGAGGCGGGATGCTCGGTCCCACGAACCGTCGGCGCAGCCGTCGCCTGATTTTCGCGACCACCCTCGCGGTGGTTGCGCAGGCGCTGCTCGTCATGGTGTCGCCCCTCGCCGACGCCCGCTATCACGAGCAGGGCTCCCTGAAGGTCACCGGGGCCGACACCGGCCCCGTCTCGCAGCACTCGGGCCCCTGTCCCGAGTGCATGGCGCTCCAGACCCTGGCCATTCCGGGCTCGCCGACGCTCGTCGTGCGTGCGAGTTGGGCCCATGACGTGACCCCCGACCCCGAGACGAGCATCAGCCGTCCGGCCGTTCGGTTCGCCACGAGTTTCCCCCGCGCGCCGCCAGTCCCCTCCAGCGCGACCCTCTGAAGTCAATCGAAGGCCGGTCGTACGCTCGCCGTCACGACCCGACCGAGCACGTTGCACGAGATGCGTGGATCGTCACGCAACTCCGCCTGGCGCCTTGATGGCCGGGTGACCTGCCCGCGTGCTGAGAAGAGGATCCATGGGAGCGCCTCCGGCCTGATGCCTGTGCGCATCGGGGCGGGCGTTCCATCAAGGGGAAGGTCATGTTCACAACTGTATTCGCCGTCGCCGCGCTGGGGTATGCGGGGCTCGGCGCCACCGCCGCAACAGATGGGGTCTGGCCTGATTCTGTCCCGTCCCTGGTCATCACGCGGCGACAAGCGGTCGCGGAGGCGCTGGACAAGAACCCGCAGCTCCACGCTTCCCGCCAGCGGGTCGAGCAGGCACGGGCAAGGGTGTGGGAGGCCGTGGCATTGCCTGATCCGGCCGGCATCTATACGCCGTCGACAAGGGACGCGGGGATCGAATTCGCGCTTCCGTTTCCCGACAAGCTGCGACTCGCGGGGAATGCCGCCCATTCCGATTTCGAGGCCTACGAGTTCGATTACCGAACGGCCAGTCAGCAGATCGCCTCCGAGACCGCCCAGGCGTACGACGCGCTTCTGGTGGCGCTACGTCACCAGGAGGACTTCGGCAACGCCGTCCGGCTGGCCGACGACTTCGTCACCAAGACGCAGGCGCGCTTCACCGGGGGCACGGCCGCGAAGCTCGACGTCATCAAGGCCAGGGTGGATCGGGCCCAGGCGCAGAACTCGCTCATCGCGAGCCAACTCGATGTGTCCAACGCGCGGGCCTCGCTCAATCGACTGCTCGCGCGTCCACTCGGTGCATCGCTGAGCCCGGCGGACTCGCTGGCGATGCCCGACTCGCTTCAGCCCCTGGATTCGCTCCGGTCTCGCGCGCTTCAACTGCGTCCGGATCTGCTGAGTCTGGCGGCCCAGCGGAGCGGCGCGCACGCGAGTACCAATCTGGCCCGTGAATGGTGGCTGCCCGACCTGACGGTGGCGGTCTCGCGGAACCTGTCGCAAAGCGGCCCGACAAGCACGCAGACGGACATCGGCCTGGCCCTTCCGCTCTTCTTCTGGCAACACCACAAGGGTCAGATCGCGGAGGCGAAACACTTCGAGCGCGAACTCGATGCGGCAAACGAAGACCTGGCCGCACAGGTCGAGGAGGACGTGCGCACGTCCTACGCCACCGCGGTGACCGCGATGCAGCAGGCCGGCTTCATCCGGGACGAGCTGCTGCCGGAGGCCGAGCAGGCCTACCAGATCGCATCCACCAGCTACGGCCTTGGCGGCTCGTCGACGCTGGAGGTGCTCGATGCCGAGCGCACCTTGATCGATGCCCGGAGCCAGTACGCCGAATCGTTGGGGGCCGCGAACGATGCGCTCGCCCAACTCCAGCTCGCGGTCGGAGCCTCCCTGACTATCGCCCCATCCGGAGAGAATCATGAGTAAGCGAAACGCGGTGTGGGCCGCCGGATCCTGGGTTCTGTCCGTTCTTCTCGCCGTCGGATGTTCCGGAAGCGCCGAGTCGGGAGATGCGGCAGCGCCGGCGGATTCCACGAATGTGATCGCGCTGTCGGCGGATCAGGCCGCACGGATCCACGAAGTGACCCTGAACTCCACCTCATTCCACCGAACCGTATCCACAACAGGCACGGTGGACTTCGACGGAAATCAGTCCACACGCGTGCTCGCGCCGATCTCGGGCCCCGTCCAACGGGTGCTCGTGGAGCCCGGCGTCCAGGTGAAGCGCGGCCAGGCCCTGGCCATCGTGTCGTCCCCGGACTTCGCAGCCGCCGTCGCCGACGTTCGCAAGGCGTATGCGGCTGCGGAGAACGCGCGACGCATCGCAGATCTCGACGTGCAGCTCTTCCAGCAGGACGCGATTGCTCGGCGTGAGATGGAGCAGGCCGAGACCGACGCGGTGTCGGCCGAGGCCGACCAGGCAGCCGCTCTGCAACAACTCACCTCGCTGGGCGCAGACCCCGCCGACCTCGACAGCTTGAAGGCGGGAAGGCCGATCTCGGCGCAGGGTGGCGTGATCCGAGCCCCCATCGACGGTACGCTCGTCGAGAAGTCGATCACGCCCGGGCAGTTGCTGACGGCCGGGGACACGGAATGTTTCACCATTGCCGACGTCTCGCGCGTATGGGTACTCGGCAACGTATTCGAGTCCGACCTCGCTCAGGTGGCCACGGGTGATTCGGTGGACGTGACGAGCAATGCGTACCCGGGCGTGGCCTTCCACGGACGCATCGACTACGTGGCGGACCTGGTCGACCCCGACACCCGCGCCACGTCCGTGAGGATCACTGTGCCGAACCCGAACCGGAACCACCGGCTCAGAAAAGGCATGTACGTGGACGTGGCCATCCGCTCGTCGAACGACCAGCAGGGAATCCTGGTGCCCGTGAGCGCCGTCGAGCGCGACGAGGACAACGTCCCCTTCGTCTTTGTGTCGATCGGGGACAACCGCTATCAGCGTCGAACCGTGACGCTCGGGCCTCGGGTGGGCGACCACTACGAAATCACCGACGGCCTTGCCTCCGGCGAGAAGGTCGTGTCGGAGGGCGGACTGTTCCTGCAGTTCGCGTTGAGCCAGTGAGCACGCTCGAGAAGTTCCCGGAACGGCCGGAGGAGAAGGACCGGCCTTCTCTGGTCAACCGGATCGTGGCCGGTTCACTCCACCAGCGAGTCCTGGTCGTGCTGATGGCCGGGCTCCTCGTGGTGGTGGGGGTACGCGCGCTCCTCCGGCTCCCTGTGGACGCCTATCCGGACCTCTCCCCGCCGATGGTCGAGATCACCACCCAGTGGCCCGGACACGCCGCCGAGGAGGTCGAGCGGCTGATCACGGTGCCGCTCGAGATCGAGATGAACGGGCTCCCGCAGCTCAAGGTCATCCGCTCGGTTTCGCTGTACGGGCTGTCGAGCCTCCGCCTCACCTTCCAGGACGGCACCGACAATTACTTCTCGCGCCAGCAGGCGTTCGAGCGGCTCACGGACGTCGCATTGCCCGAGGGCTCGAGTCCGGGGATGGATCCCCTCTTTTCGCCCTCGGGTCTGGTCTACCGGTACGTCCTCGAGAGTGCCGACCGGACGTCCATGCAGCTCAAGAACATCGACGACTGGGTGATCGCCAAGGCATACAAGTCGGTGCCCGGCGTGGCGGAAGAATCGGGGTTCGGCGGTGAGACCATGCAGTACCAGGTGCTGCTCAATCCCACCAAACTCGCCTCGCTCGGACTCTCGGTCGGTGACGTGGGCGACGCGCTCGCCGCGAACAACGGCAACGCGGGCGGCGGCTTCTACTCCGAGGGAGGGCAGTTCTACTACGTCCGCGGGCTCGGGC
>JBBSOM010000286.1:0-4871 GCA_038259715.1 Longimicrobiales bacterium | reverse complement strand
TGACCTCGACCCGGGCGTTCCCGGGGCGTCGGTCCACCCGAATCCACGCGACCGAATCATTTTCTGAATCGAATCAAGGACCCACGGAGGTCTACCATGTCGTCATCTCCCGATTCATTCTTGGACGCCCCTGTGCTCGGCGGGTTGCCGGCATCGACGTCGGACGCCGAGACGCTCCTGGACACACCTTCAGGCCGCACACGCCGCATACCCTGGGTGCCGGTCCTCGTCGTGGTCGCGATCATCGTCGGCGGGACCGCCTGGTACAACCGCACCACCGCCGGCCCCACACAGGCCTTCCGGACCGACGTGGTCCAGCGTGGCGACGTGACCTCCAGCGTGACCGCCACCGGCACGCTCAACGCCGTCACGCAGATCGAAGTGGGCACGCAGGTGTCGGGACAGGTCTCGGCCATCTACGCCGACTTCAACGACCACGTGACGGCGGGTCAGCTCATCGCGCGCATCGACCCCACGTTGCTCGAGCAGGCGGTGAGCGATGCGGAGGCGGGGGTCGAGCGGAGCCAGGCCGCGCTGCTCCGGGCGCAACGCGAATATGACCGCAGCCAACAGCTCTACGAACGGAAGGTGCTCACCGAAAGCGAGTTCAACGACGCGGAGTACGGTCGCTCCGTCGCCTCGGCCGACGCGAAATCCGCGCAGGTCTCGCTCGACCGGGCGAAAAAAAATCTCTCCTACACGCGCATCTACGCGCCCATCGACGGCGTGGTCGTCGAGCGGAACGTGGACGCGGGGCAGACGGTGGCGGCCAACTTCTCCGCGCCACAGCTCTTCCTCATCGCTCAGGACCTCGGCGAAATGGAGATCCTCGCGGCGGTGGACGAAAGCGACATCGGAGAGATCCAAACCGGCCAGTCGGTGACGTTCACTGTGCAGGCGTATGCGGACACCACGTTCTCTGGAACGGTTCGCCAGGTACGCCTGCAGTCGACGAGCACAGAGAACGTCGTCAACTACACGGCGGTGGTGCAGGTCGCCAATCCGACCGGACGGCTCCTTCCTGGCATGACAGCCACCGTGTCCTTCCTGACCGGCTCGGCTGAGGACGCGCTTCTCGTGCCCAACGCCGCGCTTCGCTATCAGCCGAGCGACGCGGTCATCGCGACGGCCGGTGTGACGCCGTCCGCAACCGAGGCGCTTGGAGGCGGCCCGCCGGCATCGACCGCACGCGGTGCCGCGAGGAGCAGCGGCCAGCAGCATGGCACGCTCTGGGTTCTGGATGAGAACGGGCGGCTCAATGCGTTGCGCGTCACGGTCGGTGTGTCCAACGGCCGCCTCACGCAGGTAAGCGGGGACGAGCTGAGCCCTGGACTCCGCGTGATCATCGGCACCGGCACCGCATCGTCTTCCACGAGCGACGCGTCGAGTCCGTTCCAGAACACGACGCAGAGTGGTCGGCCCGGCCCCGGCTTCTAAGCGTGGAGACCACCATGACCGACGCAAGCGTCATCCGGCTCAGCCGGATCGAAAAGACCTACCAAAGCGGGAGCAACGTGGTGCGCGCGCTGCGCGGGATCGACCTGTCTATCGGGCGCGGTGAGATGGTGAGCATCATGGGTGCGTCCGGCTCCGGGAAGTCGACGATGATGAACATCATCGGCTGCCTCGACACACCGACCGCCGGGAGCTACCTGCTCGACGGCGTCCGGGTGGACGGGATGAGCCGCAACCGGCTCGCAGACCTGCGCAACCAGAAGCTCGGCTTCGTCTTCCAGGGATTCAATCTGCTCGCGCGCACATCTGCACTCGACAACGTTGAACTACCGCTTCTGTATGACCGGAGCGGCAAGCGCCTTGATACAAGGGCGTTGGCGGCCGCCGCGCTCAGGAAAGTCGGGCTCGGCAGCCGTATGAAGCACACACCCAGCGAACTCTCGGGTGGGCAGCAACAGCGTGTCGCGATCGCCCGCGCCCTGGTGATGAACCCCACCCTGCTGCTCGCAGACGAGCCCACGGGCAATCTGGACACGCACACATCGCGCGAGGTGATGGCGTTGTTCCAGGAGCTGAACGCCCAAGGCATGACCATCCTGGTGGTGACCCATGAGCCAGACATCGCGCGCTACGGCAAGCGCATCGTCGAGCTCCGTGACGGACGCATCGTCAAGGACATTCCGGTCGTCGGCCGCCGTTCGGCGGTGGCGGACCTGGATGTCAGCCCCAACGAAGAAGCCCGGGAGGCCTCATGAAGACCACGACCCTGGTCCGGGTGGCGACAGACAGCATCCTCAAGAACAAGATGCGCTCGTCGCTCACCATGCTCGGCATCGTCATCGGCGTGGCCGCGGTGATCGTCATGGTGGCGATCATCTACGGAGCGCAGAGCCGTATCCAGAGCCAGATCGACAACCTCGGCACCAACCTGATCGTCGTCACGCCCGGCTCCAGCCAACAGGGCGGCGTGAGTCAGGGTGCCGGGACCTTCAACCGGCTGACGATCGAAGACGCGGAAAAAATCGAGAGTGAGGCGGTCATGGTGAGCAGCGTCACACCCGTCGTCGTCACGCGCTCACAGGTGATCGGGGGTACCGGCAACTGGCGCACCAATATCAACGGGGTCTCGGACGAATTCCAGATCATCCGTAACTGGACCCTGACGTACGGCACCTTCTTCGACCAGAACGACGTGCGCGCCATGCGGAAGGTGGCGGTGCTGGGCAGCACGGTGGCCGCCGGTCTCTTCCCGGACATCGACCCGACGGGAGAGAGTCTGCAGATCAGCAACGTCCCGTTCACCATCGTGGGCGTTCTGGCACCGAAAGGCCAGACATCGTCCGGCACAGACCAGGACGACGTGGTGCTCGTGCCGTACACCACGGCCCAGAACCGCCTGGCGGGCCGCAGCTTCATCGGCCAGATCATCGCGACCACGTTGTCGTCAGAAGACATTCCGGCGGCCATCGAGGAGCTGTCGGCCATCCTGCGCGAGTCGCACGGGCTCAGCGCCAACGAGGCCGAGGACTTCACGGTCCGCGACCAGACGGAGATCGCCGAAGCTGCAAAGGGCTCGACGGAAGTGATGTCGTGGTTGCTCGGCGCCATCGCCTCGATCTCGCTGCTCGTCGGCGGAATCGGGATCATGAACATCATGCTCGTGTCGGTCACCGAGCGGACCAGGGAGATCGGCATCCGCATGTCGGCGGGGGCGCGCGGCAGCGACGTGCTCACCCAGTTCCTCATCGAGAGTGTCGTGATGAGCTCCGCGGGTGGACTCATCGGCTTGGCGGTCGGATCCGTGGCGACTGCCGCCCTGGCCTACTTCACCGGATGGAGCATGGCCACACCACCCTTTGCCGCGGTCGCAGCCGTCGGCTTCTCAGCCGGCGTCGGGGTCTTCTTCGGTTTCTATCCCGCCAGGAAGGCCGCCGCTCTGAATCCAATCGAAGCACTCCGCTACGAATAACGTCATTCTCGACGCACGCATCATGGAGGTATAGATGTTCACCCACGGATCCACCTCACGACCCGAGCTTCACAGGACCGGACGGCGCGTCGCGCTCGTCGGGATCTTCGCGACCCTCTTCGCCCACGGTCCGGGGCTAGGGGCGCAGGAAACGCGCACGATCACCTTCGAGCAGGCGGTAGACGTCGCGCTCCAACGCAATACCGCGGTGCTCCAGGCCGCGAACGGCGTGACCGCGGCGGACGCCGCGGTGCGCCAGGCGAAGCTCGACTTCCTGCCCGACCTCAAGCTGAACCTGTCGAGTGGACAGACGTTCGGGCGCACCTTCGACCAGAACCAGGGACAGATCGTCGATCAGACGGTGCGCTCACTCAGTACGGGAGTGTCGACGAGTGTGACCCTCTTCGACGGACTTTCAGGAGTGGCCGGCTTGAAGCAGGCGTCGCGTACGTACGACGCCGGCGTCCTCGACCTGGAGCGCACGCGACAGACGATCGTCTTCACCGTCGCCTCCGACTTCCTCGCGCTCATCGAACAGCGAGAGCAGTTGCGCGTGCAGCGGGAGAACCTGGCTTCCGCCGAGGCTCTCGAGGGGGAGGTCCGGGAGTACGTGGATGCCGGGAAACGGACGATCGCGGACCTGTACCAGCAACAGGCCACCGTGGCTTCAGCCCGCTACGACGTGGTGAGTGCGGAGCGGGCGGTGCAACTCGCTGAAGTGGACCTCGTGCAGGCGCTTCAGCTCGAGCCGGGAGGCATGTACGATTTCCAGGCACCCGACATCGAGGCCCCGTCGTCGGTGGCGGTGGAGGCAGAGGCACTCCAGACGCTCCTGAACAGAGCGTATACCCTTCGCGCCGACTTCTCGGCCGAGGAGGCGCGCAAGAGCGCAGCGGAGCAAGGCGTGAAGGTGTCGGCTTCGTCGCGCTGGCCGACGATCTCGCTCGCCGCCGGGTACAACAGCGGGTATTCGAGCCTCGGGCTCACGAACTTCTCGGATCAGCTCGACCAACGACGCAGTGGACAGATCTCGTTGGGTATCTCGGTGCCACTCTTCGACCGTGGGGCCACATCGACGGCGACCGAGCGGGCCCGGTTGGCTGTGGACAATGCGGCGCTCGCCATCGAGGACGCACGCCAGGAGATCGGGGTGCAGGTAGTGCGGGCGTGGCAGGACCAGCGCTCCTCCGGCGCCCAACTCGACGCGGCGGCGGCGGGCGCGGAGGCCGCGGTCCTCGCGCTACAGGCAGCCCAGGATCGGTACGAAGCGGGAGCCGCCACGCTCGTGGAGGTCACCCAGGCGCGCACAGCGCAGGTGCAGGCCGCCGCGACGCTGGTGAGTGCGCGCTACGGACTGCTCTTCCAGGGACTCCTGTTGCACTACTATGTGGGCGAGTTGGACCCGGAAACGGTGACGCTCGGCTGAGTGTCGCGCCTCCACGCGAGG
>JBBSOM010000285.1:0-4874 GCA_038259715.1 Longimicrobiales bacterium | reverse complement strand
CAGGTTGTTCTCACCGGCCGGCGTGGAGATCAGCGATTGGAACGCGAATAGCCAGCCGGAGTTCACGCTGGCAGAGACGGGCACGTACCTGATCCAGGTGCAGTCGAGCAATTATGTCCACACCGGCACGTACAACCTCGGTCTGGAGGGCGTGGCGCCGTTGAGCCCGGACAGGGTATCGATCGCTCTCGGTGACCTGCAGCTGGATCAAACGATCAGTGCCGCGGCGGAGGTAGACGAGTTCATCTTCACCGGCACAGCGGGCGATATCATCTCGATCGCGCTGGCTCAGACAGCCGGCTTCGACTCGTACAACCAAATACATGCGCAGGCCAGGTTGTTCTCACCGGCCGGCGTGGAGATCGGCGATTGGAACGCGAATAGCCAGCCGGAGTTCACGCTGGCGGAGACGGGCACGTACCTGATCCAGGTGCAGTCGAGCAATTATGTCCACACGGGTTCGTACGATATCGGGCTTGTGATCCCCTAGGCCTACGCGTTTTCCGGGACGGTGCCCGGAAAACGGGGCCCCTTCGGGGCAGCGGACATCTGGGCTCGGGGGGATGAAGAGGTGAGGGGCTGGCCGGGGTCGAGGGCGGAGGGCTACCAGGGGGGAGCGGGCGCATCCACACCCACCGGGATCACGGTCGTCGAGGCGAGACACGGACCCGAAGAAAGCCCATATCGTAAACATTTTCACGATGTGAAGCCCACAAGCGGCCTAGAGAGTTCCGCCGGAAGGCGGAGGACCTTCACCTTCCGCGGCGGCCGGTACCGCCTTCGTCAGCGGCCAGGAGTGGGCCGGCAAGCAAGAGCCCGATGGGCACTGGGGGTGACCCGGCGCCCTTTGCGGAGCTTCCACTCCAAGCTAGCTGTGTACGCGCCCAGCCGCTGCGCGCCTGGGCACCCGGGAGGTTCGTGACGGGGCTGAGAGTTGAGCCATCCCAACGCTCATGGGCCGACGTCGCTCCGTGAGTCCCTCCAAGGCCCCCGTGGCGACTTCGGTCGAGCGACCTTTCCGTCCTCTCCACAGATCCGGCAAGCCCACGGGGTCAACTCCCTCACCGGAGCGGATGACACGCAGGAGGATCCGGAGGACGCCGCCGGGATTCCCGCGTCGTGATCAGGAAAGGACGAGGCGTTTCGGCACCGAGGGCACCCACTGCCGCGTGGGGAAGTGGGGCAGCACGTGGTCGGTCTTGTGGGCGGCGATCGCGGCTATCCGACGGCAGGAGGGGCAGACCCCCCGACCCTTGCAGGAGAATGCGATCAGGAGCTGGTGGTCGCAGCGTTCGCGGCGCGATCGAGCGAACCCGTGGGCGAGGATATCGCACCGTACATAGGCTCGGAAGTCCTCCTCCACCCACCACGGGACGCCGTTGCCCAGGGGATCTGCCTCGCCTGTCTGGGCGAGGAAGGTCTCGATATGGTATTGGACACCGGTTAGAGCGGCGTGGCGGTCGGCCGACGCAGGCGATGCGTCCCGCTTGGGGGGCCCCGTCAAGCGCCACCTCCGGTCGATCGCCGTCGCGTCAGCCGTCCTCATCCCGCGTGGGAGCTTCGATCCCAAGAAGGCGCATCTTCTTCCAGAGGTGGCTCCGATTGATCCCGAGCGCTCGCGCAGCCTCCAGGATGCGCCAGCCGTGCGACACGAGCGCGTCGGTGATGTAGTCGCGCTCGAAATCGGCGCGTGCCTCGCGAAGGCCCAGGAAGTCCTCATGGACCTCGGCAGCTCTCCCGTACGGACGGAGCGCTGCCGCAATCTCACGACTCCCCACCTGTGTAGTCACGCCGGACGCGACCACACGCTCCATGGCATTCCCCAGCTCACGGACGTTCCCGGGCCATTCGTAGCGGACAAGAGCCGCAATCGCTTGCGGACCGAGCACTGGAGCCGACCGTTCCTGCTCGCGGGAGCATAGGTCAAGGAAGTGCAATGCCAAGGGGGCTATGTCTGTGATTCGTTCGCGCAGTGGTGGGAGGAACACGGTGAGAACGGCGAGGCGAAAGAACAGGTCTTCCCGAAAGCTCCCCTCGGCGACGCAGGCTCGCAGATCGCGGTTCGTTGCCGCGACAACCCGAACGTCGATGCTTACCGGTTGCTCACTTCCCAGCGGACGGATCTGCCCCTCCTCGATGGCACGAAGGACCTTGGCCTGCGTCATAAGGCTCATGTCCGCGATCTCGTCGAGAAGGAGGGTCCCCCGGTGCGCCTGCTGGAAGCACCCCGCCCTGCCGCCTTTGGCGTCGGTGAAGGCGTGTGGGACGTGCCCGAAGAGCTCATCCTCGATCATGGTCTCCGGAATCGCCGCGCAGTTCACGGCAACGAACGGCTCGGTCGCACGGGTACCGAGTCGATGGATCGCGCGCGCGACGCGCTCCTTGCCCGTGCCACTCTCGCCGATCAGGAGAACGCGCGCCCGGCCGTGCGCCACGCGTTCGATTTCCTGATAGACGCGTTGCATTTCGGAGCCCGCCCCCACCATGCCATATCGATCGAACGCCGCTGCCAGGGATACCGCCCGCCTCCGTTCCATCCTGTGGCGTTCGAGCGCCTTGCGGATGATCTGCAAGGCCGCCTCCGCGTCGGGCGGTTTCTCGATAAAGTCGATGGCGCCAAGCTTTGTGGTCTCCACTGCAGCCGGGATGGTACCCTTACCGCTGACGATCACGACCGGGATGTCGAGTCCCCGGCGGTTCATCTCCCTGAGCACCTCGAGGCCTGAGAGTCGAGGCAACTGGAGGTCCAGCAGGAGAAGGTCCACGACCTCTTCGTCGAGAAGTTGGAGAGCGGTCCGCCCGTCGCCGGCCTCGATAGCGAGGTGCCCATCGTGCTCAAGCCACTCCCTGATGCTTCGGCGCACCAGGGGATCGTCGTCGACGATGAGGACACGGGCCGGCTCGAGGTCGGTCCGTCTCCCGCTCAGCGCGGTCACCATTTGGCCGCTGCCGGCTCGATGCCACATGGTGGAGCTTCGACCGGGAGACGGAGTTGAAAGGCGGTGCCGACGCCATCCTGTGACTCGACCGTCACCTCCCCACCATGGTCACGGGCGATCTTTTGCACGATCGCGAGTCCGAGCCCCGACCCGTCCGAGGCGGTGGAAAAGCCCGGTTCGAAGATCCGATCCCGGATCTCCCTCGGGACGCCACCCCCGGTATCGAGAACCTCGAGGACCACTTCGTCGCTGGTCGCGCCACCATTGCGAGACACATTTCGGACCACAGAAGTTGCGACGGTGATCGTCCCCCCCCTGTCGAGAGCGTTCACCGCGTTGGTCAGAAGATTGTCCAGCGCCACTTCGAGTTGCTCACCGTCGGCTCGCACCAAGGGCAGGGCGGGAGCAGGGTCCACGCGGAGGCGGATGTCCGGAGGCATCTGCGCCCGAAACCGTTCGCAGAAGACGGACACGAGCTCGTTGACGTCCGTTTCCGAAAACTCAGGTGCATCCACGTCCACCAGCTTCAAGAAGCTCGACGTGAGACGCCTCAACTGACCGATGCCCTCCTCGATCCGTTCCACGTAGGGGTCCAGCCGTCCCGCAACCGCCGGCGCCCGCTCCCTGTAGTCTGCCTGCAGTCGCTGGACGGTCAGGAGCATGTGTGTGAGTGGGTTCTTGAGCGCATGTGTCACTCGTTGGACCATCAAAGGCCAGGCAGGCGTCGGCGTGCCGCCGCCGGGGGCGGCTTCTCGATCGATCCGGATGACCCAATGGGGGTCCCGGGACGACGCTATGAGCATGGGAGACGCCACGATGGGGGTCTCGACCTCCCAACCGGACTCGCCAATCAGGACCTTGGCGGAATGCGCCCGGGCGGGGATGCTGCCGTCGAGTTGCTTGCAGAAATCGGCGAAGTCCCGGTGCGTTTCCGCGAGGGAGCCACCCCTCCAGACTACGCGTCCGCGACCGTCCAACACCAAGAGGCCCCCGCCCGCGGCCTCCATTGCTTGCACTCCGACGGCCTGCGATACCCGCCCGCGGTACCACATCCGGCGGAGCTGCCTGGCGGCGACGCCCGCGATCACCACCGCCAGCACGGCGAGCGAGACGGGCCCATACCGAAAGAAGAGGTACCACGGGTTCCGATCGAGCGTCGCGTATACCGTGGTTTGGCCATCGCGGACAAGCAGCCGGGGCGGTCGGGTCTGCCCGCGCCGCTGCACGCCCACAATCTCGCCGCGCGGAATGACCGCCTTGACATGTAGATCTTCGTCGAGAAGAACACCTCCCTTGGCAGACGTGAACGCGAGCTCCGGTATGCCGTCACCGTCGGCGTCTGGGAACACTCCACCCCGGCCCAGCGGGAGCGGGAGTGCGATATGATGGACGGTCGTGAGCTCGTCGTCGACGACGATGACCTCGGGACTCAGGAAGGACGCGGCAATGAGCTCCGGATCCTGGTCGCGATCGAGATCAACGAACAGCGCCGGCGAAAAAAACCCGTCCACGGTTCGGTGCGCATACGTGGCCCAGGTGCCGGGCTCGATGACCTTGGCCACCAGCGCGCCATACCCCCACACCGCGACAATCCGTCCCTTCAGCTTCCCGGCAGTCAATCGTTTCATCGTCGGGGCGGCACCCGCCCCGGGGTCCGACCACCAGGCCACGCGGGGCTCCGGCAAGAGCTCGAACAGAATCATGTAACTGTGTGCGTCGTCGAAGCCACCGGCCTGCGCCCCGTGATGGGTCGTCTGCGTCGCCACGAGTAGTTCGGGATCACCGTCCGCATCGAAATCATCCATCAGCCACGCTACCGGCGGCGCGCCGATGATGGCCTGACCCATGAGTTTTCCGTCCGGGAGACTATGCACCACGACGCCTCGAGGAAGCCGCGCGTAGTCCGTGACGATCAGACTGACGAGCTCCTTTCCT
>JBBSOM010000284.1:0-4901 GCA_038259715.1 Longimicrobiales bacterium | reverse complement strand
CGATCTGAGCGCCGCGCTTCGTGCGGATCTGGATCACGCCGGCGCCGGCGCGCGAACCGTACAGCGACGCGGCCGCCGCACCCTTCACGACCTCGATGCTCTGGATGTCCAGCGCGTCCAGGTCAACCATGCCGCTGCTCATTATCACGCCGTCCACTATGTAGAGCGGCTCCTGGTCCCGCCCCGAGGCGTCCAGGCTCGTCACACCCCGAAGCAGGATGGATGGAGCCGATCCCGGCCGGCCGCTGCCCGAGACCACCGTCGCGCCGGCGACCTTACCCTGGAGGGCCTGCGCCGCGTTGTTCTGGGGAACAGGAAGGTCTCCCACGCGGATCTGCGCCACGTCGAAGGGCAACTTCGTGCGCTGCGTGGCGCCCGCCACGCCGGTGACCACGATCTCCGAAAGGGACACCGCCTGCGATGTGAGAGCGAGGTCGGCCACCGCCGACTCGCCGTCCGCGACCGTGACCTCCGCGGACCCCGACGCGAATCCGATCAGGACCACGTTGACCGTGTACGTGCCCGTGGGCACGCGCAGGATCAAGAACTTGCCGTTCGGCTGTGTCAGCGCCCCGAGGCCCGTGCCCTCGATGCTGACCTGAGCCCCGGAGAGCGCCTCTCCGTTCGAACTGCTCGTGATCGTGCCCGTGATCGCACCGGTTTGTGCCGCCACCGGTGCGGCCGTGACCATCCCTGCTCCCGCCACGAACCATCCTGCGACGAGGAGTGGAAGGAAGGTCCCGGCCGGGTTCTTTCGAACGTCTCGTGCCGTCATCTCGAACCTCCGTGATGAGTGAGTGGGCCCTCGATGGTTCGGCCTTTTCGCTTCCACGCGACGGTCGCACCGGTGCGGTGCGCCACGCACAAGGAAACGGCTTCACCCACGAACCGCGCCTCCCCTCCACCCGAGCGAGATCGGGTACATATTCCGGGGCGGCCTCCGGGCGCGCAAGTACCGCGCTTTCGATACGGGCGTGGCAGGAACGACCCATGAACTGCGACGGGCACGTGGCGAGGCGCGAATCGTGCGCCCGCGAGTTCGCAGTGCGGGTCCGAGGACGTCCGAGGGCCCCCACGGCCGGCATGCAGCTTGACGCACCCGCGTTCAGCCCGATATACCTGTGCAAGCGCGTTGCGCTTCTCGGTCGGCGGGTCACTTTCCCGCGCTGACAAACGCGCTCCCCCCGGAGCACGAGCCATGGCCTCTGCGAGCAAGCCCCTGTGGCCCTACAGCGCCCGCGCAAGTTTGTTGGCGGCACCCATCATCCTGGTCCTGCTCACGACCGCCATCGCACTCATGCGCGGTGTCCTCGGATGGCCCACGGCGGCCTCGGAGCGCACCGTACTGGTCGGCGTGTCGATCCTCAGCCTGACCCCGCTGTTTCTCGCCGTCATCGACAACCTGGCCACGCAGCGCGCCGTGCTCGAGTTCAAGGGCTTGAAGTTGGACTTCGCCCGCATGGCTCGCGCGGCTCCCTCGTCGATGGGGGTCGCCTCGAACATCGGCGTGCCCGGGCAGCCGATCACCGACAGCTCGACCACCCAGATCCTGGACGCCCTCAGGGACGCGACCGACAAGGAAGTGGTGGTGCTGGATCTCGAGGATGGGCACGCGTGGTGGGAGACGCGCCTTCTCGTCCTTCTTTGCGGCGCCGCTCGCCTCGCCTTTCCGCAAGCGGTTGTCTTCGTGGCCACGAAGGCCGGTCGGCACGGCCAGTTCGTCGGATGGGCCCCTCCGGACGACCTGTTGAGCGCGTTGCTTCGATCCGACGCGCTGTACCAGAACCTCTACGACAAGTCGGCGGCAGCCGCGGCCCAGTGGGCCCTGGTCGAACCCGCGGACGTCGGCCTCCCGACTCCGATACCGGCGTCCCTGAACGGTTTGGCGGCCACCTACTTCTGGATGGCGTTCGACGGATCGAAACGTAACCCACTGGGCCGCGAGCAACTGCTCGCTTCGGAATTGGGTTCGAGCGTGGAGGTTTCAGGGGCACGGTACGTCACGATCACGCGCCTGGAAGAACTCTTCGTTTCCCGGCTCCGGACTCGATCGATCGACCGCGCTGCCGCGCGGGAAGAGCAGGTGCGCACCCTTCAGGGCGAGCCCGCGGACTATATCGCGGTCACCGCCGATGGACAGTACGAGCACCTGACCCCCTACTCCTCGATTTTGCTCACGATTCTGCGATCGATGGAGCAGGAAAGGACGGGCGTGGGGTCGATGGCGACCGAGTAGGGTCCTGCAAGGGGACGCTCGCGTGCGGGCGGATCACAGTCCAGCCGTGCGGTGTGGTGTTCGCGAGGATGCTGTCGAAGCCCCGCGGCCGCATCGTCCTTCCTGGGCGTTGCGTGGGCGCGCACGCGCTGCCGCCTCGTCGACATCGGCCGTCCTACCGGCTCAGACGTTAGCCACAGCACCGTTCCGAGGGGGGCTCCGGTTGGAATGTTGCCGGCGCGTCGTATTCCTCACGGTACGGCCGCCGGCTGTCAGAATCGCACGCCGAAGGCCACCGACAGGCCCACATCGGGACTGGTCGGGGTCCACCCCCGCACCAGCGAAAAATCCACCCAGTGGGCGGTCCCGACACGGACGCCCACACGCCCTTCGCCCAGGTCCTCCGTTCCGCGGAACTCGGGGTTCGGTCGCGTATCATGCTGGCCCGTGGCCGCGAGAATTCCGGTGAACAGACCGAAGTCCCAACTTGCCGACAGTGCGAAGAGCATCGGGTCCACCTGACCCACCCGGAGGTCCCGTGTCCCGTTGATGCCGAGGCCGATCTCCCCCACCACGCTCCAGGGACCGCGCGCGAGCCGGCCCGCCAGCGTCGTGAAGAAGTCGGTCTGGTCGCGCTCGAGCCCCCGAACGTCGTCCGTGGTCGGGAGCCGGACCCCGAAGCGAAGCGCAACGCCCTCCGGCGATCCCGGATGCGTGAGTTGGACGATCGTGGATACCCTGTAGTCACCCGTATCCTCGCGCCGATGCTGTTCCGGAGGCCCGACGCCAGGAAGGGGTGTCGCGAACCGGCTTTCCTCCCGGAAGACGCGGAGCGCAGTACCCGAAAGCTCGAGCGCCACCCGATTCAGGCTCCAACTCGCACGAAAGGCGCCGAGTTCGAGGAGCCGTCCCTTCGTCCCTGCCAAGGATGCCCGCTGGCCCGCATAGAAGCCGGATCCCACGACCACGGTGTTCGCGTGGGGTCCGAGGATCCCCCAGTCGAGCGGATCGAGGGGGCGTAGTTGCGCGGCGAGGGGCGCAGCAACCCAAAAGGCCGCCGGAACCCAAGCCTGCGCTACGAGCCCGAGCAGTACGCGGGAGAGACGCATAGTCCTGCAATATGGAGGAGGAGTCGCCCCACAGAAAGCGCGCTACGCCCAGCTCCCCTTCAGGAAGGCCACGACCCCGTCGGCGATCCGATCGGGAAAGCGCCCTGAGCGTTCGAGCAGACGCTGATTCACCTCGAGTTCGAGGCCCAGGTACGCCGCGCCGTGCCGCCTCCTCAACCAGGTGGTCAGACCGTCCGACCTGCCTCGATAGGGTTGGTTGCGCCGCACGGCCAGGTCCGGCCAAGCGACGGCCAGGGCACGCGCCCACCCGTCGCCGAGCCTTCGCTCGGCGGCGCACGCCGGATCGTAGAGGAGGGAGACGTCCGCCTTCCGGACTTCACCGTCGAAAACCGGCGTAAAACTGTGTACGCCCAGGTGGAGGACGATCCGACCGGCGGCGACGAGCGCACGGACGTCTTCGTCGACAGCGGCTCGGTGCGGGGTGTGATGACGCGCCAGAAGGACCCGTCGCTCCGCCGCCGGAAGCGGCCGCGTCCACTCGGAGAAGACCCGAGGATGATGGGGCGACCGGTTGAGATCGACGACCAGCCGGGACACGGTGGCCGCGCGCAGGGGAGCGTCGAGCGCATCGGCGAGACGGCGCGCAAGTCCGAAGGCGCCCGCATCCCATCCACGATGGGAACGCAAGACGTCCTCGGCTCCGGCAAACCGTGCGCGACAGGCTTCGGGAACGGAGCACCCACCGTGCTCGCAGGTGACCAGGACGTTCAAGCGCCCTCGAACGACTCGTTTCGGGCCAGACACCCGCACAGCGCCGCGTACACGTCGGCGAGACGATCATGATCGGGGACGTCCCCGGCAGCATGGACGATACGCCGCGCGAGAGGCCCGTCCCGCAGCACCCGTTCGAGCGCGGACGTGAACTCACCGGCGGGGTCGTCGGGCGGAAAGCGATCCAGGACGGTGCGCCAAATGTCGGCGGCGGAGCGTGGATCGACGCCCAGGCCAAGCACGCCGAGCAGCCCGGTATCCGACACCAGGGCATCCTCTGCCTGGTCGATGGTGCGATCGAGCACGGCGGCCAGCGCCTCCGTTTCCGGATCCGCCGCGAGATCACGCTCGGCGAGCGGCCCCATCGTGAGCGCCCGCACCAGTGAGGTGATGGCCGCAACGACGCCCAGGTCCGCGGACGGACACTCCTGGGCGTCGATGAGCCGGATCTCGACGGTGCCCCGGTCGAAACGCGCGATCGCACCGCGGGCATTGGCCCATTCGTGGCGCAGGACGCCTTCTGGATCGTGCGGCGCCAGGTCTTCGTAGATGCGCCCGAGGATCTCCTTCTCATACTGCGCTCGGGTGAACGCGGGCTCCGGTACCACGTGCCCGCTCACGGAGGGCACACGCCGCGCGTTGCCCCGGTACGCGACCAGCCGCGCGTCGAGCGCGGGCGCACGCCGTCCGTCCAGAAAAGGCGATGACGCGGACAGGGCGGGAATGAGCGGGAGCACGAGGCGGATCGCGGCATGCAGCCGGCCGAACTCCTCGTCACCCCGAAAGGGCAGGTTGAGGTGGGTGCTCTGCAGGTTGGACCACCCATGGCCCGAACATCCGAAGAT
>JBBSOM010000283.1:0-4903 GCA_038259715.1 Longimicrobiales bacterium | reverse complement strand
GCGCTCGACGAGGCCCTTGCCCACGCGCTCGCCAGGGAGCAGTTCGGCAAACCACTCACCGACTTCCAGATCGTCCAGGACAAACTCGGTCGCATGGCCCTCGAGTTGGACGCGGCCCGCCTCCTCGTATACCGGGCCGCCTGGGAGAAGGACGCCGGCACGGCGCGCATCACGCTCGAGGCCGCGATGGCCAAGGCGTTCGCCACCGAGGCTGCGCAGCGCATCATCGACGAGGCCGTGCAGATCACCGGGGGGCTGGGCGTCCTGGCCGCCACCGTGGTCGACCGTCTGTACCGCTCCATACGGGCGCTGCGCATCTACGAGGGCACCACCGAGATCCAGCACCTGATCATTGCCGGGAAGCTGATTGCCGGTGCGCGGGGGGACCTTCACGACGCCGGGCCGAAGTCCGACAACGGGGAGCCCGCCGCGTGAAGATCGTCTGCGTCGGCGGCGGACCCTCCGGACTCTATTTCGCGATCCTCATGAAGCGGGCGGACGCCGCGCACGAGGTCGTCGTCCTCGAGCGGAACCGTCCCGACGACACCTTCGGCTTCGGCGTGGTCTTCAGCGACGCGACCATCGCGAACGTCGAGAGGGCGGACGAGGCCACGTACCGCGCGATCGCGGACCGCTTCGTGCACTGGGACGACATCGATGTGTACTACGGGGGGCGCCGGGTCCGCTCGACCGGGCACGGCTTCGCGGGCATGAGCCGCCAGGCGCTTCTCACGGTGCTGCAGGAGCAGGCCGCCGCGCTGGGCGTCGACACGCGCTACGAGACCGAAGTGACCGACCTGACGTCGGCCGCGGCGGGCTTCGCCGACGCGGACCTGATCGTGGGCGCCGACGGTGTGAACTCCACGGTGCGCGCGCTCCTGAGCGACGACCTTCAGCCCTCCTTGGACTGGCGCCCCAACCGTTTCGTCTGGCTCGGTACGACCAAGCCGCTCCCCGCGTTCACGTTCTGGTTCAAAGAGAACGTCCACGGGCTCTGGCGCGTGCACGCGTACCAGTACGAGCCCGGGCACAGCACGTTCATCGTCGAGTGCACCGAAGCGACGTGGCGAGCGGCGGGCATGGACACCGTCACCGAGGAGGAGACGGCCGCCTACTGCGAGGCGCTCTTCGCCGAGGAGTTGGACGGGCACAAGCTCGTCCGGAACCGGTCGGTGTGGCGGAGCTTCCCGACCGTGCGCTCGGCGAAGTGGTCGGTGGGCAACGTCGTGCTCCTCGGTGATGCGTGTCACACGGCGCACTTCAGCGTCGGGTCCGGGACGCGCATGGCGATGATGGACGCGATCGCGCTGCGGGACGCGTTGCTGGACCGTGCTCCCAAGGGCGGCATCCGTGAGGCCCTCTCCGCCTACGAAGCCGAGCGCCGCCCTCAAGTGGCGTCCCTCCAGCGCGCGGCGCAGGCCAGTCTCGAGTGGTTCGAGGCCACCGAGCGGTACATGGACCTCGACCCCGTGCAGTTCACGTTCACGCTGCTGACGCGCAGCCTGCGCATCACGCACGCCGACCTGAAGCTCCGCGACCCGGCGTTCACGGCCGAGGTCGACGCCTGGGTCGCGGCGCGGGCCGCGGAACAGAGCGGCACGCCCGTCGCCCGGAATCCGCTCCCTCCGCCCATGTTCACGCCGTACCGGCTGCGCGACATGGTGCTGCCGAACCGGGTGGTCGTCAGCCCCATGTGCCAGTACTGCGCCGAGGACGGCATGGTCGGCGACTGGCACATCCAGCACCTGGGCAGCCGCGCCGTGGGCGGGGCGGGGATGGTCTACGCCGAGATGACCGACGTCTCGCCCGAGGCGCGCATCAGCACCGGATGCGCCGGCCTCTACAAGCCCCAGCACGCGGGCGCGTGGAAGCGCGTCGTCGACTTCGTGCACGGCCACTCGAACGCGAAGATCGCCGTGCAACTCGGCCACGCGGGCCGGAAGGGTGCCACGAAGTTCCTCTGGGAGGGGGACTCGGAGCCGATCCCCGCATCGGAGGCGTGGGAGCTCGTGTCGGCATCACCGATCCCCTGGTTCCCCGATCGTTCCCAGACGCCGCGCGAGATGACCCGAGCCGACATGGACGCGGTCGTGGCCGACTACGTGCGGGCGACGGAATACGCGATCGAGGCCGGATTCGATCTCCTGGAGATCCACATGGCGCACGGCTACCTGCTGGCGTCGTTCATCTCCCCGCTCACGAACCAGCGCACCGACGAGTACGGCGGCTCGCTCGAAAGCCGGATGCGCTTCCCGCTCGAGGTCTTCGACGCGTGCCGCGCCGTCTGGCCGGACGAGCGCCCCATGAGCGTGCGCGTCAGCGCGGTGGACTGGGCGCCGGGCGGGATGCGGCCCCAGGACACGGTGGACGTGGCGCGGCTCCTGGCCCGTCACGGCTGCGACGCGGTGGACGTTTCGGCCGGCCAGACCGTGCCGTTCCAGAAGCCCGTGTACGGCCGGCTCTTCCAGACGCCCTTCGCGGACCGGATCCGCCACGAGGTGGCCATCGCCACCATGGCCGTCGGCAACGTGTCGAGCTGGATGGACGTGAACACCATCGTCGCCGCCGGCCGCGCCGATCTCTGCCTGCTGGCGCGGGCCCACCTCTTCGACCCGTACTGGACGCGGCACGCCGCGGCGATGCAGGGATGGGAACTGCCCTGGCCCCCGCAGTATGCGTCGGTCGCGCGCTACACGCCCCGCTTCGAGTTCCATTTCAGGGGGGAGTGACACGGCGGCGTCACGAGGCCCCGACGCCGGGGCCATCACTTCTTGCGCGTGTAGCTCCCGAAGTCCTCCACCTCCATGCCGGTGATGCGTCCGTGCTCGTCCAGCGTGAAGGTGACGAACGAGCGACCGTCGCCGGCGGTGCGCCAGCCCGCGCGGAAGATGTCGTGGTGCCATGGCTCGAGGTCGGCCACGAAGTCCGGCGCGTAGTGGATCACCAGGTGATCGCCTTCGTGCGTCACCCGCATCTCACCCCACAGGTCGCTGACGTACGTCCCGGTGTAGGCGTCCAGGGGCAGGGACGGGGGCGCGTTCTTCAGCCGTGAGGCGTCCAGGTCGGCAGCGCGCTTGCCGTCGCGAGCCTCGCCGCGTCGAAGCAGTTCCAGGTAGGCCGCGCTCCAATCGGTGGGCTTTTCGCCGAGCAGTGCGTCGAAGACCCGGTACGCGACAGCCTGCTGGAGATCGCTCACGTTGAGGTTCGCGATCGCCACGACACCGATGCCTTCGGACGGAAGCATGGCTACCTGGGTCCGGGTGTTGTTCAGCCACCCCGAGTGCTCCACCAGGAATCGCCCCCGGTACTCTTGCACGTTCCAACCGAAGCCGTACGCGTTGAGGAAGCGGCGCGGGAAGAGGCGACGATCAACGCTGTCCAGAGGGATGAGCGTCTGCGGCGTCCGCATCTCGTCGACAACGGAGTCGCTCAACAGCCGCGTGCCCCCGTAGGCGCCGTGGCCGAGTTGCATGCGGACCCACTGCGCCATGTCATGCACGGTCGACCAGATCGCCCCCGCGCCGCCGATGTTGTCGTAGCTGCGCCGGGGAACCACCACGACCTGTCCGTCGATCTTGGCGTGGGAACCCGAGGTGTTCGCGTCCCGGCTCGCAACGTCGGTGTAGGTGGTGGTGCGCGTCATGCCGAGCGGAGTGAAGATGCGCTGGGCCACGAAATCGTCCCATCCCATGCCCGAGACCCGGCCCGCGACCTCACCGGCGGTGATGAGCATGAGGTTGTTGTACCCGTACCGGGACCGGAACGAAGTGACCTGCGGCAGATAGCGCAGGTGCTGGAGGATCTCCTCGCGGCTCCAGGGCGCGGCGATCCACAGGTTGTCGTCCCGGGCCACGCCCACGCGATGGGAGAGGATGTCGCGCACGCGGACCTCGCGAGTGACGTAGGGATCGGCAAGCTCGAATCCGGGGAGGACACGGGTCACCGGATCGTCCCATCCGAGCTTGCCTTCGTCCACCAGAATCCCCAGCGCAGCCACCGTGAAGGCTTTCGTGGTCGAGGCGATGTTGACGAGCGTGTTGGTGTCCACGGCGCCCGGCTTACCGAGCTCCCGCACCCCGAAGCCCTTCGCGTAGATCACCGAGTCGCCCTTGACGACCGCGATCGCGAGCCCCGGCACGCCCCACGCCTTCATGGCCGATTCGATGTAGCCGTCGAGGCCGGTGAGGGGAGGAGATTGGGCGGACGCGACGCGGGGGAGCAGGCCGAGCGTCAGGGTCGCGAGGGTGGCGACCTTCGCTGGGAGTGGGCGCATAGCGGCCATGGATCCTCCGGGCATCGGCACAAGTCGTAGTGTGGTGAACGGAGCAACGTAGAGGGTACCGCTGCTTCCGCTACCGTCTTTTTCAGCGTCTCCCCTCCCCCCTCGTCCCGCCTACTCCCAGTACGGTACGGAAATCCGCCAGCTCGTAGGGTCGAACAGGGAATCGGGCAGTTGCGTGTCGCGCTTGATATCCGTGTACACCTCCTCGGTGATCAGACGGCCGTCGACATGGAAGCGCATCAACGGCGAGATCCATGCATTGCCGAGCGGCTCGTAGTCGTCGAACCAGTCGTCCTGGACCGACTGCCCCTGGGGGCCCGCGTGGCGGATCGTGCGCACGGTGAGCAGGCGCTCCTGGTCCACCCAGAACTGGACGCCGGTGGTGTCCCCCGCGGGCGCGCCGACCACCCAGACCGGCCGGTCCTGCCAGCGGTCCTCGTGCATGACCGAGAGGTCGTAGCCGAGCGCGCCGAGCTGTGCCAGCGTCGTGTCCACGGGCTGCGCGTATACGTCGAAGTGGGCTATTCGCTTAACTCAAGTGGGTACCATATGTTGTGGTCATGGGAATTCCGGCGTCGAAGCTCAAGGCGGGGGTGGACTACCCACGCGACCGTCTTGAAT